>JAEWNB010000172.1 GCA_023392945.1 Bacteroidota bacterium | reverse complement strand
TATCTTTATTCCGATAAAAACAGCAGTGGTTTTCAATCCAGATATCTATTGGATCATCTGAGGCATAAATTGTCATTTTTGTTGAGTCATCGTATTTCCAAAGGTCTAAATGTAGATTATTCTCTTTCTTATCAGGATCGCAAAGGAGAATATATTTCATACAAACTCAACTCATCAGGTGAATATCTATCCTATCAGTCATACTGGCTGCTTGATATCAGAATAGATTACACTTACAGGATATTTAATTTCTATGTAGAGGCTTCGAATGTTCTCAATTGCAAGTACTATGACTTCGGAGATCTTGAACAGCCCGGAATCTGGATAAAAACAGGCCTAAAATGCAAAATAAATATGTGATTACTTATTAAAGAATGCAAAATTATTTTCTTCCAGGGTATCGACCACAATAGTTCGATCCTTATTCATACTATCCTCAAGAATAATTTTTGAAATTTCATTTAATATTTTCTTTTGGATAACCCGTTTCAATGGTCTGGCTCCGTAGAGTGGTTCATAGCCCAGCTCTGCCAACAAATCCAACGCATATTTGGTAAACTCTACTTTGATATTCTGTTGAGCTAACATTTCATTTAAATGACTGATTTGTAGTTTTATAATATCCTTTATTTCACGTTTTGATAAAGGTTGGAACATCACAATCTCATCTATACGGTTGATAAATTCCGGTCTCAGCGTTTTTTTAAGGAGTTCCGTAACTTCTGCTTTGGTCCTTTCAAAGACTTCTTCATCGGAATAATTATCCCTGTCTGCATAGTTATCCTGGATAATGGTAGATCCCATATTGGAAGTCATGATGATGATGGTATTTTTAAAATCGGCAGTACGTCCTTTATTATCCGTTAATCGACCATCGTCAAGCACCTGAAGCAAAATATTGAAAATGTCGGGGTGTGCTTTTTCAATTTCATCAAATAATATAACAGAGTAGGGCTTTCTGCGAACCTTTTCAGTCAACTGTCCACCTTCGTCATATCCCACATATCCGGGAGGAGAACCTATCAGACGGGAAACAGAATGCGATTCCTGAAATTCACTCATATCAAATCTGATTATAGAATCTTCGGTGTTGAAAAGATATTCTGCCAGTGCTTTGGCAAGTTCAGTTTTACCGACGCCGGTGGTTCCCATAAAAATAAACGAGCCGATTGGACGACGGATATCCTGAAGTCCTGCTCTGCTTCTTCTAATAGCATCGGCAATTGCCGTAATAGCTTCATCCTGACCAACCACTCTTTTATGCAGTTCAGTTTCAAGGTGTAACAACTTAGTCTTTTCGCTCTGCATCATTTTGCTAACAGGAATGCCGGTCCATCGCGCCACCACTTCTGCAATATCGTCGGCGCTCACTTCCTCGTCAATGAGGGCATGGTCAGACTGAATGCCAACCAATTCCTTCTCCAGTCTTTCAATTTCATTTTCTGCATTCTTGATCAAGCCATAGCGTAATTCAGCCACTCTTCCATAATTGCCCTGTCTTTCTTCATTGGTTGCTTCCAGTTTATAGTCTTCAATTTGTTTTTTATACGACTGAATTTTATCGGCAACTTCTTTCTCTGCATGCCATTTCGAAGCAATCTGATTGCGTTGTTCCTGTAATTCGGCAAGAGTTTTATTCAAACCCTCAACTTTATCTTTAGAATTTTCTCTTTTTAAGGCTTCCCTTTCAATTTCAAGTTGCCGAATTTTATGTTCAATTTCGTCCAATTCCTCTGGTACTGAGTTAATTTCCAGTTTTAGTTTGGAAGCAGCTTCATCAATTAAGTCGATTGCCTTATCCGGCAGATAACGGTCAGAAATATATCTCTGGGAGAGTTCAACTGCTGCAATGATGGCTTCATCCAGAATTCTCACTTTATGGTGATTCTCATATCTTTCTTTTAAGCCCCTGAGGATAGAAATAGCATCATATTTATCAGGTTCTTCAATTTTAACCGGTTGAAAACGACGTTCCAGTGCTTTATCCTTTTCAAAAAACTTCTGATATTCATTCAGGGTGGTTGCTCCGATTGAACGTAATTCTCCACGCGCCAGGGCAGGTTTCAGAATATTGGCGGCATCCATGGCGCCTTCCCCTGAAGCTCCGGCACCCACTAAAGTATGAATTTCATCAATAAAAAGTATTATTTCACCGTTCGATTCCACAACTTCATTGATAACACTCTTCAATCTTTCTTCAAATTCTCCTTTATACTTGGCACCGGCGATCAGCGCACCCATATCTAAGGAGTACAATTGCTTTGTTTTTAAATTTTCAGGAATATCACCACCTACAATTCTCTCTGCAAGTCCTTCTGCAATAGCAGTTTTTCCTACTCCGGCTTCTCCAATTAGAATAGGATTATTTTTAGTACGGCGGGAAAGAATCTGCAACACCCGACGAATTTCTTCATCACGGCCGATGACAGGGTCAAGTTTTCCCTTGATGGCTTCATCATTTAGATTTCGGGCATATTTATTCAGCGCATTATAGGTGTCTTCACTACCCGAACTATTGGCTTTACTTCCTTTACGAAGCTCCTGTATCGCAACCCGGAGTCCTTTTTCCGTCAATCCTGCATCTTTCAAGATCTTTGATGTTCCGTCATTAGCCATAAAAAGTCCAAAAAAGAGATGTTCCAAAGAGACAAACTCATCTCCTAATTCATTGCAAAAAAGAAGTGCTTTTTGAATGGCAGATTGAGCTCCACCGGATAAATAGATCTCTCCCCCCTGAACTGTAGGAAGTGATTTTATCTGATTCTCTACAATCTGAGCAATAACCTTAGGGTCGCCTTCTTGTTTTTTAATTAAAAAAGGGACTACATTACGGTCAATGTCCAGTATTGATTTCAAAATATGCAATGTATCAATTTGCTGTTGCTGACTATTCATCGCAATCATTTGCGCATTTGCAATTACCTCTTGCGATTTAATGGTAAAATTATTTAAGTTCATAATAATTAAAAATATAATACAAAAATATTACAATTAATATGCCAAACTCAATAGTTGTCAGTTATTTTAAACTATAATTTTAAAATAATAGATCAAAACTCAATAAATCAGTTTTTTACAGAGTTTAGAATTGATATTGGTATTGTATGACATACATCCACAGCTTCATTGTTAAAACATAAAAATATTTGTTTGATGACTAACTTTTGCGGCGTTACTTTAAATGGTTGATTATTTACCAGACCGAATTTTAGTACCAATAGCATTAAAATGCCGGATACTAATAATGGAAATGTCAAAAAAACAGTATCTTTGAAGCTGTAATTTCTGTAAAGAAATAATGCTGCTTAAATTTATGGCTGAGAAGATAAAAGGAGTGTATATTATTCAAATAAATATTTAGAAAAATGGATAAAGAAAAATTTAAAAAAGAAGCTCTGCAAACGATTGATAAACTGTTTGCTATGATTGACGAACTTGAAGAAAAAAAAGCAAAAATTGAAGAGAAAAAGGGGCAAACTTATGATCAATTAAAAGAAGAATATGACGAAAAGATGGCAGAACTGAAATTGAAAAAAGAAGACCTAATGATGAAATATCGCAAACTCCAGGATTCAGCAGATGACGAATGGGATGATGTAAAAATAGCCTTTTCTGCTGCTTCTGAATCTTTTAAAGATGGCTTTTCGAAGTTAGCTTCCATTTTTAAAAAATAAAGTGAGGCTTGTTTATATTTCCTGAATTTCATAATCGGAAGTGTCATTGTTGGAAATCAAGTTCATTATTGACACTATAATTACGATAAATCTCAGGGAAATCTATTTCTGCCATTTTATACTAAATAGTATTGAATTAAATAGTTAGACAATAAAATAGGGCTAATAGCGTTGGATTAAGTATGAATTCAGGAATTTAGTATCTTTGCGCGTCAAAAAAAACGAATAAAACAGTGAAAAAAACTTTCATAATACTAGGAACTTTTTTACTTCTTGCTGTTTTTTTTGCGTTTTCGTCAGGAATTGCAATTACCATTCATCATTGCTGTCACCATTGTCAGGAACTTGCAGAGAAAGCCTCCTGTTCCGATGATGATAGTTGTTCATGCTGTTCTACTGAAAATAAGACTGATGCTGATGCTGAAAAGCACACTCATTCTCATGATACCCAATATTTTTTCAAAATACTTGATAATTACATCAAATCCAATATCTCTTTTCCCTTTTCCTGGCAATATTTTCAAACAAAATTTGAAAATAATCAATCGGATTTTTTTGTTTCTTTATTCTATAATTCTCTGATAAAAAAATACATACAAATTCCCTCCATTTTTCATCTTCAAGGGACCTCTTTGATTGACTTTTGTCAGCAAAGAGTCGAATATGCTTGAGTAATTTTATAATTTTCATTTTTTATTAAGTTGATTTCTACAATGAAATCTTCTTATTGATAAACAAGAATTTATAATTTTATAATAGCATATAATAATGAAAAAACAAATTTTAACTATCATTTTACTCTCTATGGTCTTTGTCCTGAATGCTCAGGATATGCTAAATGGAACTGTAAAAGAATATAGTGATGATGAAAAAGAAATACCGGTAATAGGAGCAATTCTGCAATGGAAAGGTAGTCCGATAGGAACCGTAACCGATGTTAACGGAAATTTTTCGATTGAGAAAACATCTGCAACCGATTCCTTGATAATTAAATATCACTCTTATAAAAACGACACGTTACAAATTGAACAACAACAGAAAATTCTCAACATCATATTAACTTCGGCCCATCGTCTTGAAACTGTCACCATAGCTGCTCAACGTACAGGAGCCTATATTTCAGTAAAACCAATTCTTACGAATATCATAACTTCCGATGGTCTTAGAAAAGCCGCCTGTTGTAATTTGTCGGAAAGTTTTGACAATACAGTAGCCGTAGATGTAGAGTATTCTGATGCTGTAAGTGGAGCAAAACAGATTTCAATGTTGGGATTGGCAGGTATCTACAGCCAAATATTATTAGAAAATGTTCCTTATGTTCGGCTGCTATCCAATCAGTTTGGGCTTGGTTTTATTCCGGGTTCCTGGATGGAAGCTATCAGTGTCTCCAAAGGCATCTCATCCGTCACAAATGGCTACGAAGCCATTACGGGTCAGATTAATGTGGATTATAAGAAACCTGAGACCAATAAGGAAAAACTCTTCCTTAATCTGTTCGGCAACTCAATGGGAAAAGGTGAACTAAACCTAAACAGCCGTTTTAAGGTGAAAGAAAATGTTTCGACCATGTTTTTGTTGCATACTGAGGGCCAGTTTGCAAAAATTGATATGAATCACGATAGCTTTATTGACATTCCCCTCAATTATCAGGTTAATGCCATGAATAGATGGGATTATGTTGTCCCAAACAAGATGGAAGGTCGTACAATGGTCAGTTATCTGTGGGAAGATCGAGTAGGGGGGCAAATAAATTTTATTCCCAGATCAGAAAGCAATGCAGATTCAATTTACGGATTAAAAATCGAGACTAATAAAATAAATTTTATAACTAAAAACGGGTTTTTGCTCAAAGGTGAACATGAAAGTATCGGGACAATACTCTCTTTAACCTATCACAAGAACCGTTCCTTTTTTGGATTTAGGCATTATGATGCTGAACAGTTGAGTGGTTATGCCAATATCATGTATTCCAATCGGTACGGGCAAAATGAACGCCACAAGCTCACAGCCGGAGGAAGTTTCCAGATTGATGAGTTGAGGGAAAATCTATCACAACTTAATGGTATCTTTTTACAGAATGCCTCTCTTCGTTCTGAGTTGGTTCCCGGTATATTTGCCGAGTATTCATACTCAATTGATGATAAATTCATTATAATGAGCGGTATGAGGGTTGATTATAATTTGTTTTATAATCAACTTTTCTGGACTCCCAGAGTGCATTTGAAATGGATGCCGGCAAAGAATAGTTCTATCAGGATTTCTATGGGAAAAGGATATCGTACTGCAAATGTTGTGGCAGAAAATATCTCTTTGCTGGTGAGCAACCGAAATTTTGTTTTTCTGGAAGATCTTGCTCCGGAAGAAGCCTATAATGCAGGAATCAGTTTTGTGCAATCTTTTATGATGAGAGGAGGAAATTCAAACTTTACCGTTGACTATTACTATACTCACTTTATAAATCAGACCATTATAGATTTGGACAGTGATCCTCAGAGTGTTTTGATATCCAACCTGAATGGCCATTTATCCAATTCTCATTCATTTCAGGCAGAGTTGAATCTCTATCCTCTAAAGCGCTTTGAAATAGTAATTGCCTATCGCTACAACAGGGTATTTCAAACAACTGCCGGAGAACTTCAGCAGAAAGCTTTGATGAGCCCGCATAAAGCTTTGCTGAATTTGAGTTATGCCACTAAGTTTGATAAGTGGAAATTCAGTGCTACTCTTCAATATAACAGTTCCATGAGATTGCCTGATACGAAAAGCAATCCGGAGAAGTACCGTTTAAGTAGTTATTCTCCGGATTATTTAATACTAAATGCTCAGATAACAAAGAAATTTAAAAAAGTAGAATTGTATATTGGGGGAGAAAATTTACTCAATTACAAACAAAAGAATCCGATATTATCGGCTGACAATCCATTTGGTGAATATTTTGATGCTTCCATAATTTATGCACCAATAAATGGAATTATGGGGTATGTCGGTTTTCGTTGGACAATAGAATAATCAGAATAATAAATTTAATAATATTGCTGTCCGATAAAAACATCAAACGAGAAAAATACAGTCATATATGGTTGATATTCAGTAGTGACTTTTGTTTTAGGCAAAGGACAAGCCCCCTCAATCAAAAAGAGGCAACTCAGGAGGTTTT
>JAEWNB010000149.1 GCA_023392945.1 Bacteroidota bacterium | reverse complement strand
TCAAATTATCAAAACCGGTGATTTTCTTGCTATAAACGGAAATACCGGCGAAATGCGAATATTGGACGAGGCGGAAGCGGAACGCTATCGATAACGGTTTCTATCCGAGTTTTTTATAATCTTCTTTTTATTTGTTTGATATTGTAATAACATTATCAACTTCAAAAATTATTATCTATAATTGAGATTTATTTTATTTTATGTTATCAGATAAAAAATAGTATCTTTGCCAACTAATAATTAAATTTGGGTGCTATGGAAGATAAAAATAACAAAAACAAAAGTATTATCAGATATTCTGATGAAGAGCTGGAAGAGTTCCGTATTTTGATTGAAGGCAAAATCGAAGAAGCCAAAAAGGGAATGGAAGTCTATCTGGATGCCTATAACAACTCAGGAAATGACACCATGGACACTTCTCCGACATTTAAAACTTTGGAAGAAGGAAATCAGGTTTTATCAAAAGAAGAGAACAGCCGTTTGGCATCTCGTTTGGATAAATATATCAAGAATCTTGAAGCAGCACTTGTCAGAATTGAGAATAAAACTTACGGAGTTTGCCGTGTAACCGGAAAATTAATTCCTAAGGAACGGCTGAGAAGTGTTCCTCATGCTACCCTAAGTTTTGATGCCAAGGTTAATGAAAAAAAATAATCTGTGAAAAAGCGAAATCTCACTTTACTCTCTTTTGCGATTATCCTCTTCATCCTTGTCTGCGACCAAATAGTTAAATTTTTGGTAAAAACAAACATGACTATCGGGGAGCAAATTCCTGTAATTGGTAATTGGTTTCAACTCTATTTTATAGAAAATGAAGGAATGGCTTTCGGACTCAGCTTCGGTCAGAGTATCGGCAAGCTGATTCTTACGCTGGCCAGGATCGGAATTGCCGGATTTTTAATATATTACCTTCTCAAACTCATTAAAAACGATAAAGTCGGAATCCTGGTAGTTATCATTTTTTCGTTGATCATTGCGGGAGCTCTTGGCAATATTCTCGACTCCATTTTCTATGGACTTATTTTCAATGAAAGTACTCCTTTTACTGTTGCCACATGCTTTCCTGACGGAGGTGGCTATAGTAAAATTTTCCTTGGTCGGGTAGTGGATATGTTTTACTTAAAGCTATTCTATATGCCGGAATGGGTACCTCTCTGGGGAGGAAGCTATTTTTTCCCGGCAATCTTTAATGTAGCCGATGCTTGTGTGACGGTTGGCATTGTCTTGATGCTTATCTTTAACAAGAGAATATTTATTGAAGAGAATAAAGAAAAATCCGGAGAAATAGTGGAGTAATATTCCAACCTCTCTCCGGATTTATTTCCAATACAATATAATTATTAGTATCTGTAATTTTCAGGTTTATAAGGTCCCTGAACCGGAACTCCTATATAGGCAGCTTGTTCGGGTGTAAGGGTGGTTAACCGAACTCCAATTTTTTCAAGGTGTAATCTTGCTACTTCTTCATCAAGATGTTTGGGTAACTGATAAACCCCGATTTCATAATTATTTTTCCATAAATCCATTTGAGCCATCACCTGATTGGTAAAAGAATTGCTCATCACAAAAGAGGGATGCCCTGTTGCGCAGCCAAGATTTACCAAGCGGCCTTCTGCCAAAATAAAGATAGAGTGTCCATCAGGGAAGATATATTCGTCAACCTGCGGTTTAATGGTTCTCTTCTTGATATTAGGCAATGCTTCAAAAGCACCGACTTGAATTTCATTATCAAAATGTCCGATATTACAAACGATAGATTGGTCTTTCATTTTGAGCAAATGGTCCATGGTAATGACATCGCGGTTTCCGGTAGTAGTGACGTAGATATTTCCTTCGGGGAGACAATCTTCCAGCGTTTTAACTTCAAAGCCTTCCATAGCAGCCTGTAAAGCGCAGATTGGGTCAATCTCGGTAACAATAACACGAGCGCCGTAGGATTTCATGGATTGGGCACATCCCTTGCCGACATCACCGTAGCCGCAAACTACCACCACTTTTCCGGCAATCATAACGTCGGTAGCTCTTTTAATGCCATCTGCCAAGGACTCACGGCAACCATATTTATTGTCAAATTTCGATTTGGTCACAGAATCATTCACATTAATAGCCGGCACAAGCAATTCCTTGTTTTCCATCATCTGTATCAGGCGGTGAACGCCGGTAGTGGTCTCTTCGGAAATTCCTTTCAGTTCGGCAACTGTTCTGTGCCAGCGTTGAGGATCTTCTTTCAGAATAGCTTTCAAGGTAGCAAGAACCACCTTTTCCTCGGCTGAAGCCGGTACTTTATCAAGGATTGAGGGGTCATTTTCGGCTTTATAACCTGTGTGAATCAGGAGTGTGGCATCTCCGCCGTCATCTACAATAAGTTGAGGTCCTTTTCCTCCCGGGAAAGCAAGAGCCTGACTAGTACACCACCAATAATCTTCCATAGATTCGCCCTTCCAGGCAAAAACAGGAACGCCCATTTCGGCAATGGCTGCCGCAGCATGGTCCTGCGTTGAAAAGATGTTGCAACTGCACCATCTCACCTCTGCTCCCAGCTCTTTGAGAGTGGTAATCAATACCGCGGTTTGGATGGTCATGTGCAACGACCCCGAAATTCGCACTCCCTGTAAAGGTTTAATTTTTCCGTATTTTTCTTTAAGAGCCACAAGCCCGGGCATTTCTTTTTCAGATACTTCCATATCTTTTTTGCCCCATTCTGCCAATTTAATATCGGCAATTTTGTACTTCAATTCGTAATCAGTCATAATTTTCTGTTTAAAATTCATAAAATAAATACAGCGGCAAAAATACAACTTTTTGGTGATTCTGAATATGGGGACTCTTATCGGATCATCAAAATAGTATTCATTTTCTGAAAATATACTACTGTTTTAAGAGATTCAGCATTCTAAATCGACAGACCCTGACCAATTAAATGAGCCCTTGATACATGATGATATTTTTTAGTACTTTTGCCCCCGTAATAAAAAATCAAATTATCAATTAAAACGAAAAAAAATGTCGAAAAAAACAATAACATGGTTAATTGTAGGAGCCGTCATTCTTGTATTAATTATGTGGCCTACTACTATTTACAACAAAATGGTTAACGGTGACGAGCAAACTACCCAAGCTTGGTCACAAGTAGAAAATGTATATCAAAGGCGTGCTGATCTCATTCCAAATTTGGTTAAAACCGTTCAGGGAGCTGCCGATTTTGAAAAAGGGACGCTGGAAGCTGTCATTGAAGCCCGTTCACAAGCCACTTCCATGAAAATTGATCCAACCAATATGACCGCAGAAAATCTTGCTGCTTTTCAAAAAGCCCAGGACAATTTAAGTTCTGCATTAAGCAGACTGATGGTGGTGGTGGAACGCTATCCCGAGTTAAAAGCAAACCGTAATTTTTTGGAATTACAGGCACAACTGGAAGGTACTGAAAACAGAATCGCGGTTGAAAGGAAAAAATTCACCGAAGAGGTTAAGAAATACAACGCTTATATTCGTCATTTCCCCAATAACATGATGGCTAATATGTTTGGATTTGAGAAGAAAGCTTATTTCGAAGCAACCGCAGGGGCAGAGAAAGCTCCCGGTGTAGAATTCGATTTTGAATAATGAAAAGAATCCTTCAATTTATTGTTTTTAGTTGCTTCTTTCTGGGAAGTCAGCTCTTCGCGCAAATTCCCGAAGTTCCCAATCCTCCAAGATTAGTCAATGATTTTGCCGGCATCTTGTCATACCAGGAGGTTGAAGAATTGGAAAATAGGCTCGTTACTTTTAATGACTCTACCTCTAATGTCATTTGTGTTGTTACAGTGAATGACCTTGGTGACTATACTGCTGCAGAATTTGCCACTGAAATAGGAAATAAATGGGGCGTTAATGATAAGAAATACCAAAACGGCATTGTAATCCTAATTAAACCAAGGAATGAAACCGGAGGAGATGTGTACATTGCGGTGGGATATGATCTTGAGGCAGTAGTTCCGGATGCCATTGCCAAACGAATTGTTGAATATGAGATGATTCCCTCTCTCAAAGAAGGTAAGTATTATGAAAGTATTGACAAGGCATTGAACACGCTGATGCCCATAGTGTCAGGAGAAATTTCGGCAACAAGATATCAGGAAAATCCTGCTTGGGTTATTCTTTTTATTTTTGGCGTTATCTTGTTTGTAGTGATTCTGATGCTGTTGGTTTTCAGAAATAAATGGAAAAACAATCGGGACGATTCCGACAATCAGCAAAACGGCAAAGACACTTTTTGGAAAGCTTTGTGGATAGCCATGTTGGCTGCCAATAGCAGAGGTTCAAGAGGAGGTTTCGGTGGTGGAAGCAGTTGGGGAGGCTTCGGCGGACGAGGCGGTTTTGGCGGTGGAAGCGGAGGTTTTGGTGGCTTTGGCGGCGGCGGTGGCTTTGGCGGTGGCGGTGGTGGCGGGAAATTCTGATAATAAAGCTTTTCCGATACTGTTTCCGACTGCTTTAATTGCAACTTTTACCAAAGAAAGTTCAGTTTGATTCTGAAACTTCTTCCCTGCATGGGAAAATTCTTTACAATTTCATATTGTGTATTTGCCAAATTCAACATTTCCAGTTTTATTCCGAGAGTTATTTTTTTAAGCTTGAAATCATTTCCTATGGCAATGCTTTGATCTGTGTAAGGGTCAAGTCTGTTTTGGGGCAAGTTCTGTCCCAATGTATATCTCTCGCCCGAAATTAGAATCGTGTAAAATACCGAAAACCAAGGGGTAGTTACTACCAGGCCGGCTGACCCTGAATGTAACGGGGTGTAAGGAATTTGATTTTGATAAGTTTTGCTGTTCGCCTCTGTCATGTCCCAGGAACGTTGAAAGGAATAGGTTCCAAAAGTTCTTATTTCATATTTCTTCCGAAAACGATAAGAGAAATCAAGGTTAACATCTGTCCCAGTAATATCCACTCTTCCATAGTTTATCATGGACCAAATGAATAAATTCTTGTTAGGAATGGCCACTATTTTATTGTTTACCCTATTAAAATAGAAATCCCCCGTAACTGTGAGATGCAACCTATGTTGATGCCAATATTTTTCGTAAGTCATGCCGACATCAATTTGATTGGCAGTTTCGGGCTTAAGGTCTGCATTCCCGACTGCCCGATAATAGAGATCGTTGAAAGTAGGCATTCTGAAGATATTTTTGTAGAAGGCTCTTATTCTGAAAAGTTCATATTTAAAAGGTTTTACAGAAATGCTGACAGAGGGAGTAAGCTTGTTGGCATTTGCTCCGGAAGTTCCGATGGAAACCCAATTATGAGCAAAAGTGTGCAACAGGGTAGCGGTTATTTTCACATAATCGGAAGTAAACTGCCCTGCCAGCAAGGTTAAATCGGTAAATCTCTTTGGTTCGGCAAACTGAAAAAGATTCGCATCCATATCATTAAAAAACAGATCATTGGAAAGGGACAAGGAGAATTTCTTAAGGACATTGTACAACAGGGTATTGGAAATATAATATTCACGCTGGATATAGCGATTGTCCAATTCTCCTGATTGACTCAGGTAGTCGGGATCTAAATACCTTGTATAGCTGTAGTTAAACTTTGCATTTGCCTGATAGGAAAAGTGGGAATTAATATTGTATTGGTAATGAATCTGTCCGAAACTATTTTCATCCCACAGCCTTTGTGTAGGGGCATTGCTATAGAAAATGGTTGCCCCGGGAAGTCCGCGTGCAGCGTAATAATAGAAAAACTTGACGTCAAGTTCATGCCTTTCGCCGAAAGTGGCAAACAAATCAGCTTCGGTCTTCACCGTTCTGACATCAGAATTCTGGCGTCTTTCATTGGAAGTGCTGTCCTCATCTCCGCCATATTCCAACACAAAAGGATAATTTCCCTTGGAGGTCAGGAACTCAACACTGACCGAAGAAGCCAACGACC
>JAEWNB010000026.1 GCA_023392945.1 Bacteroidota bacterium | reverse complement strand
GAACGATAATAATCAGGATTTCTAAACATATAAGCTATCACAGTATCTGCTTTGTAAAATGGCATAAACCTGGATTTTTCTTTTGTTTCTTTGAAAGCCCTTACAAGATGAGCTTTCGTAACTGCTTTATTCCCAATTAGTTTTATATTTTCAATTTTAACTTTCTTATTTTTAGCAACATTAAAAACCAGATTTACAGCATTGCTGATTTTTGCATCTTTTTCTTCAGAAACCGAAACCTTACAATTGTAATACCCTTTTTCAACATAATAATCTTCAATTAGGTTGATAGATGTTTGTTTCATGTTGTCGTTCACAATATTACCCTGAGAAATTTTAATTTTTTCCCTGAGTTCAGTTTCCTCATTTTTTGAAGTTCCTTTAAATCCAAAAGAAACCAGCCTTGCTCTCTCTAGTAAGAAGATATCCAAAAAAGCAACGTTTCCGGAAATTTTAGTGATAGAGATGTTGATGTTTTCATATAATCCGGTTTCCCAAAGTCTTTTAATAGATTTTGAAATCTTTTCTCCGGGAATTTCAATTTCATCTCCAACTGAGAAAAGTAAAAGTCGCTGGTCAAGATTGGCACTTCCTGATGAAGTTATGCCTCCTATTTCATATTTTTTAGGTGTACTATAATCAATACTTATAGGAGATCCATCCTCTTTCGAGGATATAACCACTTGACTATAAACTTCTATATTACAAAGTGTTAATAAAAGGATAGCAAATAGAAGACTTATAAACTTATTCGGCATCGTAGCTCAAAAAATTAGTTTGCAAATATATAGAAAATATTAATTAGTAGAGATTTGTTCCCCGGTTTTTCCGAATCGTCTTTCGCGGGTCATATATTTGAGGATTACTTCCCATAAATTCTGCTTATTAAAATCAGGCCACATGATTTGGCTAAAGAATAATTCTGTGTATGCTATTTGCCATAAAAGAAAATTACTGATTCTTAATTCTCCGCCTGTCCTGATAAGAATGTCCGGATCGGGAATATCTGCAGTGGTAAGATTCTGTGAAATGGTTGTTTCGGTTATTTCGTGTGATGAAATCTGATGATTTTGTGTTAATTCAGCTACTTTTCTTACCATCTCTGTGATTTCCCATCGTGAACTGTAACTCAATGCGAGAACAACACTTAATCCTGAATTTTCTTTTGTTTTATTAATTGCATTGGTTAGCTCAATCTGACATTCTTCAGGTAACTGTAAAATGTTTCCTATAGCCAGTAATCTAACTTTGTTTTTCATTAGATTTGGAAGTTCATGAGTGATTGCTTTAACAAGCAATGACATCAGGGCATCTACTTCTTCCTTTGGGCGGTTCCAGTTCTCAGATGAAAAAGTATAGAGAGTGAGATATTTAATTCCAGCTTCTTCGGCTCCTTCAATTACACTCCGAACAGATTCAACACCTTGTTGATGACCAACAAACCGCTCTTTTCCTTGATTTTTTGCCCATCGCCCATTGCCATCCATGATGATGGCAATATGAACTGGCAATTTTTTTGCATCTTGTTCTTTAATTTTTCTGATAAGATTAATCATATTTTATCGCTTTTTCCCAAGTTTTTTGTGAAAATTCGGTTTATAATGTAAATCACAGTTTTTGTCTTCGTTCCCAATTTTAAATGTAATGGTTGCACCTGCAAATGAATAGAGATCGTTTGTTGTATAGTTGCCCCGCCCTGTCCCGGCAACATGTATCACTTCCGATCTATCTGCCAGCGCTGCAACTATGTTACCTCTGGTTTCTGTCAGTATACGATTGTCATAATAATTTTTGCTGACATCATCCAAATAATCAGTGAAAGTGAATCGCATTCCCCATTCTGCCCCAATAGAAATATACCTGCCAATGTTCAATTTAATTCCGATTCCAAAAGGAATAGCGACTGTTGTTAGAGAATAGAAATCAGGTTCTCCTTCAAGACCTTGCCCTTCGGTCCCAAGATGTTGTAAATCATAATTTGTTCCGTTGAGTTGAGCTTGAGGATTGAACGAAAAAACAGAAATCCCTGTAAATATGTATGGGGCAAAATGATTTTTGGATGGAATATTATAAAGTTTGAGAAAATTCAATTCCACTTGAGCTGAAATTTCTGTTATGGGAGAGTGAAAACTCAGATTCCTTTCATAATTTTTGTTGTTTTCTGCATCGCTGGCTTGAATTTTAGCAAAGATAATATTGGCTTTCAATGCCCAACGTGGATTGAAATTATATCTGTAAATCAACCCTCCGGAAAACTGTGGATTGGCAAAAAGAGTAGTAGGATTCAAATCCCCAATATAGAATGAAGTTCCGGCAAAAGCCCCAATTTCAGATTTTTGGGAGAAAACAAGAAGGGTGCTCATTAAAGGTAAGAAAAAAAGTAGGATTTTCTTCATGACTGTTGATTAAAATTGACAGTTAATTTGAGTAACGAATTACTTGTTGCATTATTTTGTTAAGATGCAAATATAAAAAAAAGAAAGTGAGTATTACACTTTCTTTTTTATTACATTAGACTCAATTTTTTAATTTCGACTTTCGTTGTTATGATGATTATTTTACCAAATCAACAATTGCTTTGAATGCCTTTGGATTATTCATTGCGAGGTCGGCGAGGGTTTTGCGATTAAGCTCAATACCCTTCTTTCCTAACATACCCATAAAAACTGAATATGACATGCCATATTCGCGAACGCCCGCATTGATACGGGTAATCCACAAACTTCTAAATGTTCTTTTTTTAGCTTTTCGATCGCGGTAAGCATATTGTTGCCCTTTTTCCCACGTGTTTTTAGCTACGGTCCAAACGTTTTTACGTTTTCCGAAGTACCCTTTGGTACGATTCAAAATCTTTTTTCTTCTTGCTCTTGAAGCAACGTGATTAACTGATCTTGGCATAAGTTCTCCTTTCTTTTTACGTCAGCGGTTTAATGATAATAAACTCTTAATGTGCTGATGGTAAAGTTAATAATTAATTTTAATTTAGCAACACCCTAACATTTGTTTGATAGTGCGTTCGTTGACTTTCTCTGCTACAACGCCATATCCCAAGTTACGTTTTCTTTTTTTAGATTTTTTCGTAAGGATGTGACTGTGATAAGCATGATGTCTTTTTACTTTTCCGGTACCGGTCAAAGAAAATCTTTTTTTGGCAGCGGATTTTGTCTTAATTGTTGGCATTTCCAAGTAATTTTAAGGTTAATATTGTGAGTTTAATGTAATTTCTATTTTTTTGGATTCAGAACCATGATCATTCTTTTCCCTTCCAGTTTGGGCAATTGTTCAGGCTTTCCGAATTCTTCAACTGCTTGAGCAAATTTTAATAGAATAAGCTCCCCTTGATCTTTATAAACTATTGATCTGCCTTTGAAAAATACATCCACCTTTACTTTGCACCCTTCTTTCAAAAATTTGATCGCATGATTGCATTTAAATTCAAAATCATGATCATCTGTTTGGGGACCGAGTCGGATTTCTTTTATGACTACCTTGGCTGATTTGGCTTTAATTTCTTTCTGTTTTTTCTTTTGTTCATAAAGAAATTTTTGGTAATCCATAATTTTGCATACAGGAGGATTCGCCTGAGGCGAGATTTCTACTAAATCCAGTTCCAGCTGTTCAGCTAATGCAATAGCATCTTTTATTGGTACTATCTTTGGTTCGATGTCATCCCCCACTACCCTTATAATTGGTGCAGTAATGAACTGATTGATTTTGTGGGCAGCCTCTTTCTTCTGATGTCCTCCACCCCTTGGATGATAAGGCCTGGTAAATTGGGTCGCGATATTCAATGCTCCTTTCTTTTAATTATGTAATAACTTTATTAATAAAAAATTGGCTGCAAAAATACACAATTTTTTCATTCAACTGCAGCCAGCTGCTTTTTTTTTACTTAAAATGATTAATAATTTGATTTGTATATATTTAGCTAATAAAAGTTCGGAGTAGTTCTATTTCGGATTTCCATAGAGATTCCTCGGGAGTTTCCAAAATAATGGGGATATTATCAAAACGTTGATCTTTCATGAAACGCTTGAAAAAATCAATGTTTAAAAATCCTTTTCCAATGCTGTCGTGCCTGTCAACCCTACTAGCAAAAGTTTTTTTTGTGTCGTTAAGATGAATTGCTTTTAAATAATGTGCTCCGATAATATCATCAAATGCCTTAAATGTGGCAGCATATCCTTTTTCGGTCTTTAAATCATATCCTGCAGAGTAAGAGTGACAAGTGTCCAGACAGACTCCAACACGACTTTTATCTTCCACTTTATCAATGATGTGAGCCAAGTGCTCAAACATATATCCAACATTTGTCCCTTGTCCGGCAGTGTTTTCTATAACAGCAGTGACTTCTCTGGTTTTATCCAGTGTAATATTAATGGTTTCAGCAATTCTGTCAAGGCATTCCTCAACTGATATTTGGTTTAAATGACTTCCCGGATGGAAATTAAGAAGTTCTAATCCTAAAAACTCACATCTTTGCATCTCATCCAAAAAAGCAGCTCTTGATTTTTCTAATGCTTCCTGCTCCGGATGTCCGAGATTGATTAGATAGCTATCGTGGGGTAGGATAAATTGTGGTAAAAATCCGAATTTATCACAATTCTCTTTAAATCTGATTCTATTTTGTTCTGTTAGTTTTGGGGAAATCCACTGCCTTTGGTTTTTTGTAAAAAGTGCAAAGGCATTGGCTCCGATTTGGTGAGCATTGACGGGAGCATTTTCAACTCCGCCTGCTGCACTGACATGTGCGCCTATAAATTTCATAATTTTATTTTGATTTAGCAAAAATAACTTTTATTAATCAAAAATATACCGATTCTATTAAATTTTTTTTGACTTTCCGACTTGCAACGACCACCATCAGACTTTCCGTTGCTATTCTAAATCCCCCGTCTTTGCGATGTTTTCGATACAATCACTAACGCAATGCAATTTCTTACGGAATTGTTACAAAAAAATATAAAATCGGTAATAAGAAGAAATACAAACAACTATAGTAAAATTTTATAAATTAGAAACATCAAATATGTTCTGGTTAATGGTTGATTTATCTATTTTTTACCGAAGAAATTGTTTTTAAAAAAACAAAATATAATATAAGAGCAAATAACTCACAATAAATAATGCAATTAGTTTAGTGTTAAAAAATGGGGAGTTTCCCCCCCCCCATTTTTACCATTTAATTAGATAGTTTTGATATTCTACCGGCACCAACGGTCCGTCAACAGAAAATACAACATTTTTCAATCCCGTATTACAAGAAGTACATAGAGGAACAATATACCATTCGTTTCCTCCTTCGACTAATTGCACATGTGCTCCATTAAGATTATCTTTCCTATTACACTGAATATTATGACACTCAGTTGCTTTAACTTTTGATATTCTTTCCCAAAAATCAATCCAAGATGAATATCCTACTGGTAGTTTACTATCGGAAGTGCCATTTAAATTTTTGACTTTATATATCATAATTTAAAATTTATATAGCGAAACCCTTTATTCCGCTTTTTATACTAAATAAATTGAATACAAATAATTTTTTTGTGATCTATAAAAATTTATTTTTGCATTCTTAAAATTTTAAAGTGTAAGAGTGACTATTTCTTACATTATGTCTTTATGCAAAGATACTTAAAAGAAGATAGACAAGCAAGAACAACTATCTTCTTTTTTTATAGTCTTACAAACCATTAACTTTTCATATCGTTTAATTCATTTAATAATTCAACAACTTCAAATATTTCCGAAAAAGAACAGTTTTCTTTTTGGTTATTGTCCTTTAATCGGCAAAGTCGTTTTGCATACGATATGGCATTCTCAATATTTCCTTTCTCTTCTAAATATTGATAAAGGTTTATTCGTTTGAAAAATTTCTCATTTTTTTCATAATTCGGAATATGTTTTTTCAGATCCGGAAGTAAATCCTCATAACGGGGATAATGTTTAGCAGACAAACAAGTTAAAAAATGCAATAAAAACCATAATTCCGTACAGGGATTAGTTTCAACAAATTTTACGGATTTCTCCTTTGCATATTCTTTTCTATATTGATCATATTTTGTTTTTATGCATGAATCGGCACAGATGATATCCATATCAATCAAACAGATAATAATATCACACTCTTCGCAGAGCTTTTTTTTAACCAATTTCATCATCTCGTCCAAATCGGAATGTTTGGGTAAAACGGGAGCTATTTTAAAAGAGTAGTGTTTTGCAATTCTGAGTTGGTCGAAGTAAAACCATTCCGTTAATCCTTCTCCGATGATGGCAATACTTTTTTTCATTGAACACCTCCTTCATCCGTTTGAAAATCTTCCAAAAAAATACTATCGGTAAAAGGAAGATTAGTCAATTTGTTTTGACGGTATGCATTATAGGGCGATAAACTCTTATGCAGGCCAAGGGATGAGAGGCGAACCAATAGGGTAGCTGCCGCATCATCTTTTTCGGTAAACCATACGGTATCTCTTCTTATAAAATCCTCATCCAATAAGTTCAAATCGTGAGTGGTCATAATCAATTGAGAATCTTTTTTACCGTTGACAAGAAACACTTTCAGAAAATAGGACAACAGTTCATAATGGATGCTAGATTCAATCTCATCGACCAACAAAATGCAGCTCTGTCTCAACAGCTTGTACAATAGTGTTGTCAGTCCCAAATAACGCAAAGTTCCCACCGATTCCAAATTTTCGGGAAGTGAAAAATCTCCCTGTTCGGTATGATGTTTGAAATGAAAAATATCATTACTTATTTTCCCGCTTGACAGCATTTCACTTTTTTCTTTTTCCGATAGAGGTAAATTTGGAATCAATTTTTTCATTTCGGGAGTAATATTCATTTCTTTTTTTTGAATATCAAGATCACTGATATTAAAATCGGAAGCTTTCAGGAATTTAAGAGCAAACATCTTGAGTTGTGAATCTTTTTTTATATTATTTAAAGAGAATTTCGTTAAATCGTTTTTGGGAAATAATATAGGAGCTATGGAGATAAAATAATCATAAAGCAAATTCAGTTTGCTCAGTTGTACATTGGTTATTCCGAATGCTGCGATAACAGAACAATTATTGATAGTATTTCCCTCTATGTTTTTTTGTTCTTTTTTCACAAGTTCACATTTTGCGCCGAATTTAATTTCCGATACATCCAATTGCTCATTATAAGTCCTTTCATATAACATTGCCGGAAGTTGTCCCGGAAAATATTTTACCGTCTCCTTATAAATCCTGTCTTGATCAAATTGAATTTCTAAATTATATTTTTCTTTGTTAATGTAAAATACAAGTTCAAACAAGGTAGGCTCTTCTTTTGATTTTTCATCAAGCAAAAATGGAGTTACCGGAATTTTTTCGGTTCTATCTTTGGGAACATTCAGCATTAAATGTCTCAAGAAATCAAGTGCCGAAATAATATTACTCTTTCCCGAAGCATTATTTCCATATATAATGCCGATTTTTAAAAGCTTAACATTATCGCGAACAGGAATGCAATAATATTCTTCCCACGTTTGATCGGGAGAGGCTTCAAAACTTAAACATTGTTTTTCTTTTACAGATAGAAAATTTTCACATTTGAATGTTGCAATCATAATATGTTTTATTGGTTTATTTTTTTATTTTCGTGAAATATTTGCAAAAATAGAGAAATAATTAATATGAAAAACAATTATAATGTTTTTTTGTTCAAAATAATATTTATAATATCTTGTATAGATTTATCCCAATATAAGGTTATATAAAATGAACTTTATGAATGTTCATTATCATTAACAAAAAGATTGTTCTATATTGAGTGTGGAAAAATTTTTATTCATTTTGTTTCCTTGGCGACTGTTACGTAAAGCACAACTGTGAAGTCGGAAAGTCCAAAAGAAAAGAATGTAGTTAGATAAACTAAAATTTTCTTTCGATATTGAACTCTTTTTTAGTTTGATAGAGATGAGTTGGATAATTCCCGTCATAGCAGGCGAAGCAAAGATCGGTTCTATTTCCGGCCATGAGCAAATCTTCTTGACTCAAAAAACAGAGAGAATCAGCCCCGATAATTTTGCACACTTCGTCAATGCTTTGAGTTGCACTGACTAATTCTGCATAAGTAGAGGTATCCATTCCGTAGAAACAAGGATGACGCATAGGAGGACAGCCAATTCGAACATGTATTTCAGAAGCTCCGGCTTCTCGCAACATTTTG
>JAEWNB010000202.1 GCA_023392945.1 Bacteroidota bacterium | reverse complement strand
AAAGTCCTGATATTTTATCAACTACAATAATATCATGATCCTCATAAAGAATTGTAAGTCCTTTCGGTTGGTGTTTTTTTGAAGGTTTTTTGAAGATGGGGGGTTTTTCTTGCATGGTTATTGGTTTTTCAAAACACTCTGTTTTATAGTTGAAAGAGGGGCTTTTACCTTGATGAAATCTTCTCCCTCACAATTAATAGATTAGAATGTGGGCAAAAATAGACATATTTTTCAATCCCGGCAATAAACGTCCGCCGAATCTAATAATCAACTTTTGTTTTCTTGGTAGTCCAGATTTTATATTTTGGCCCCTTGTTTCACCGTTGTTATACTTGTCCTTTAAATATTTTCGGTTATTTTTGCAGCCCAAAAAATATTACATCATCCAACATTTTATCAAATGAAAAAAACTGTTCTGCTTTTATTGCTTTCTCTCGGGTATCTCTGTTTTGAAAACAACTCCTACGCGCAAACATCTACCGATTCTTCTATAGTATACTTTACTAAAGATATTTCTCCGGAGGGAGTCATGAAAATTTTTAATTACGTAAAAGAGAATGTAAAAGGAAATGTGGGAATAAAAGTCCATTTCGGGGAAGATGGAAATAGCTATTATGTGCCGGCTTCTATGGTTGAGCCTCTTTGCAAAAAGCTGAAAGCAACGCTTATTGAAACAAACGTTGCCTATAATGGACGTCGCCATCAGACAGAAACACATATTCAACTAGCTCACGACCATGGATTTACTTTTGCTCCAATTGATATTTTGGACGAAGGAGGCACCTTAAACCTCCCTATTGTGGGTGGAAATCGTTTTACAACCGCATACATTGCAATAAACATTGAAAAATATGAAACCATAATCTATTTTACTCATTTTAAAGGCCACGGAAGGTCAGGATTTGGGGGTTGTATAAAAAATGCTTCAATGGGAATGGCAACACCTGCCGGAAAATCGGCCATGCATTTCAGCGATTTTCCGAAACCCGACAGCTCAAAATGTGTCGGATGTGGAGCTTGTATTATGGACTGCCCTGCTAAAGCAATTACGCTAAATCCGCTGACAATAGATAAAGAAAAATGCATCGGCTGCGGAAAATGCATCTCTACTTGTCACGCTGGTGCTATTTCTGCGCCGGACGATACCGAAGAAACAAAAAGGTTTCTCGAAGGACTGGTCGAATATGCCAAGCCTGTTGTTGAACTTAAAAATTCAATTTATTTTAATATTGTAATCAATGTTTCCCCCTCCTGCGATTGCTCGGGCAATCCTAAAAAACCCTTTGTTCAGGATATCGGAATTCTGGCTTCTCTCGATATCGTGGCTATAGAAGCTGCTGCTCACGATTTGATTGATAAAGCTATAAAATGTGAGGATGCTTTCCTGAAAGCCAATTCGGTAAGCGGAAAATATCAGATTGATTATGCCGCACAATTGAAAATGGGAAATAAAAAATACAAGTTAATAGATATTGATTTGAAATAAATTAGAACTATTCTTTCGGCTATAAAAAGGTGAAACAAGACTTGTTTTTTTGTTTTCTTCTCAGTGGAGCGAAAAAACAATTCCGAATGAAATGGGAATCCTTAAGCTATATAAAATGATTTTATTAAATCCTACTTAGAAAACTGAATATTATATTTAAAAACAAGAGAGGAGTGAACATTCGTTTACTCCTCTCTTGTTTTCCTTGCGGTCGAGCCGGATTTGATGGTATGTACAAACTCAAATAAAGAGAGACTTTTTCATTAATTGGGCGTTCATCTGCTCTTAAAACAAAACGATAAGTAATACTTTTTTTCATAATTATATTTTTAATTGGTTGATAATCTTAAAAATTTTATCCATGAACTTTGCTTGGATAAAATCTGGATAAAATTTTGGATAAAAAATACAATTTTTGATTGTTTGAGAAAAACAAAAAGAGCTGTAAATGCAATATTTACAACTCTTATCTGTAATGGGATTCCCCCTTTTGCGGTCCGGACGGGACTCGAACCCGCGACCCCGTGCGTGACAGGCACGTATTCTAACCAAACTGAACTACCGAACCTTGTTTCAATTCAGGCCGCAAAAATAGTGTTTTTTTTCTTTTCTCCTATCTTGTTTTAACATTTTTTCGCAATAATTTAAAATAAACTTGCTATGTTGTTTGTATTGAGTGTTTTATGAATATAGATGAATTCGAAAACAGTTAAAAACTCCAGGTTAACCCCACATTATAAAGAATGGGTAATTGATAAATAATATCATTAGTAGCCCGATTTACATAAAAAATATTATTATAACTGTATATATTTGTTGCAGAAACACTAATGTCAATGGTATTGTGTTCTCCTATAAAGAATTTCTTTTTAAGACTTATATCCATCCTGTGGTAATCAGGCAACCTCCCTCCATTTAGATCGGCTAACAAAAAATCAAGAGTTTCGTTTGAGGTGGTATAATCGTCCCCAATACCCCCTGTAGGCGTATAATGTGGATAATATGCCTGTGTTTTGGTAAAGGGAAATCCGCTTCCATAATTCCATCTTAAATCTATTTGCCATGACCCTCTTTTCCCCATAGCATAAGAGAGAAGTAAATTTACATTATGGCGACGGTCGAAATGTGGATTATAGCTTACCACTCCATCATTTCTTTTAACCCAACCCAATGAATAGGTCCCCCAAAAATAGAACTTTTTATATTCAAATTTTATAGTAGCATCTCCTCCATAAGCATATCCCTTTTCCCAAAGAAAATCTTTTTTATATATATCATCAATATGTGAATAATATTGATTGTCCTCATAAATTTGATACCTGTTTACGCCAATAAGTTGAGAGAAATTCTTATAGTATCCTTCAATGTTGATTTTTGTATATTTTATCAAATCCAACTCTATCCCAAGAACAACATGTTGTGCTTTTTGCAAGGTGTTGCTCTTTTCCTTTCCTTCAAACTTATCAGGCAACATATAACTATCCGGACTTGACAAAAATCCATAGAAAAGATTGACAACATCTCTATCTGAGGTAATGGCAACATAGTTTTGTGAATAGAGTCCTGCTGCTAATTTGAGGCGAATTTTTTTAGTAATATTATATTTGATTGCCAACCTGGGCTCCGGAGATGTTGCGCTTTGCGAAATATAGGATTGTAATCTAAAGCTGGGCTCAATGATGACTATATTTTTATAATTATATTTATACTTTAAAAATAAGCCTAAATCTGTAGAATAATCTGTCATGATAGACTGTGAACCCACAATATAATCTGTTTTAAATCCCAAAATATCAAATCCAATATTAAAAATACTCTTTCCAACATAATAATTGAATTTAAGATTGACATTAAACCCGCTCATAGTGCTTTGCCGCGATGAAAAGGCTTTCACTTTTTCATCTAGAGAAGTAACATAATTGGAATAAGAAATGGTTCCTTCAATAGTAGTGGGAACCTCTCCCGGAACAATCAAAAAATTTGTGCCAAGCCCCCAATTGTTCCAGTTATACGAAGCAATGGAATTGTAATTGACATTATCATCAAAATGAAAACCAAAGAAATTAATTTTGGTGCCATTAACTGCCACTACCGACATTTTTCCATAAAAGTCTAGATAATTATAGGGAAGTCCTTTGCTTACATAAGGATAGAAAAACTTGCATGATTGTTCCAAGTAAGATCCTTTTGCAGAGAGAATATAACTAAGGGAAGCTTTACGTTTGTTTTTAAGCTTTACTATTGGTCCTTCAAGTAATAATTTGGCCCCAAAAGTGTTTAGATCGATTTTTCCGGAGGTTCTTTTTTTATTACCATCACGAGTTTGAATATCCATAACAGAAGATATTCTTCCCCCAAATTCGGCACCAAAACCTCCCGTATAAACATCCGCATTGTTGATTATGTCGCTGTCAAAAACAGAAAACAGTCCAATTGAATGAAAGGGGTTGAAGACCAACATCCCGTCCAGCAACAACATGTTTTGAATCGGTGTTCCTCCCCTAACATAAAGCTGTCCCCCTTGATCTCCTGTGGAAACAATGCCCGGAAGAACCTGTAAATATTGAGCAAAATCCGGTTGCCCTCCAATTGCCGGCATTTTGGACATTTCTTTGGGTGTAACACTAATAACGGATGTTCTGGTCTCTTGAATATTCCTTTGTCCTTCTGCGCTAACCTGCACAGCTTCTAAAGAGACTGCTGTAGGAATAAGTTGATATTTTTTGGTAATAGTTGAATTTGCGGATAAAATTACTGTATCAATAATGTTGTTAAAGCCAAAAAATGAGACGATAACTACATATTTGCCTTCCGGAATCTTATTAATGATAAAAGCTCCATTTCTTTCTGATAATCCTCCATAATTTGTTCCTTGAAGTTGAACTGAGGCATAGCCAATCGGTTCTCCGTTGCTATTGTCATAAACAAAACCCTTAATCATTCCCCCTTGTGCCAAAACCCAGCAAAAAGAGACTAAAGAAAAAAAGAGAGTAAAAAAGAGTTTTTTTATCTTCATAATATTATTTTTTGATGGGGGCAAAAATACATTATTTTTATTCTTATTGACCCAATTGATTAAATAAAAAAAGGTTGGAATAAAAATTCCAACCTTTTAAAAACAATGCCTATTTCAATTATTTTTGTTCAGGTTGATGATTTTTGCAACCTTCTTTTTTTTCTTTACAACATTCGTGTTTGTCTCCTTGCATTTTATGACATGATAATGCATCAAATTCTTCTATAAGAGCTTTTTGCTGATCAACGGTTAGTTTGTCCCATGTTGCAAGTTTTGCTTTATAATCAGCCATTTTTGCTTCCATCTCGGCTTTTTTAGCTTCTCTTTCCACAATCATTTTGTCGATGCATTCTTTTCTTTTGGTAACAAGTTCTTGCTTTTTTTCAGCTGTTTGATTATCCCAATCTTTCCAAGCTTCACATTCAGCTTTTTGTTCCGGAGTCATTTCTTTACAACAAGGTTGATCTCCTTTTTGACATTCTTTTTGTTGGGGTTCTTCAGCCGGTGTTACTTCTTGAGTTTTGTTTCCACAGGAGGCAAAAACGAATAAACCTGCTATTGCCATCATCATTAATTTTTTCATACTTTAAATTTAATTTGGTTAATACGTGTTTTCAAAAAAGTGAGCAAAAATAATAAAGTATTTTTACTTTTACAAATACATTTTCAGCTTTTTATTTTTTGATTCCTGACGCAATCTTTTCAGTGCCCTTTCTTTTATTTGCCGAACTCTTTCACGAGATAAATCATATTTATCTCCGATTTCATCCAGCGTATACTCATGGGTACTCCCAATACCAAAAAACAGCTTGATTATTTCACACTCTTTTTCAGATAAGGTAGCAAGAACATCATTGATCTCAGAGGATAGAGATTCGTGCATTAAATGTGAATCTGTGTCTTCATCATTTTCAAAAATGAAGGTGTCAATAAATTTGGTTTCTTCGTCAGGAGATATTGGGGAATCTATAGATTGCGGGTGAGAATTCATTTTCATGATTTCAGCCACTTTATAAACAGGAAGGTCTACCACTTCGGAAATTTCATCCATGGTTGGAATTCTTTGCAAATCTTGTTCAAGACGCGCTATTTCTTTCTTAATTTTATTAATTGTCCCCACTTGATTAAGGGGCAACCTTACAATTCTTGACTGATCGGCAATAGCCTGAAGGATTGCCTGCCGGATCCACCAAACTGCATAAGAGATGAATTTGAATCCACGTGTTTCATCAAAACGTTTTGCCGCTTTGATTAAACCAACATTTCCCTCGTTTATAAGATCTTGAAGAGAAATTCCCTGATTTTGGTATTGCTTTGCAACTGAAACAACAAAGCGAAGATTTGTAATGGTCAATTTTTCCAACGCCGCCTGATCTCCTGCCTTTATTTTTCTTGCTAATTCAACTTCCTCTTCGGCTGAAATCATAGGCTCTTTCCCAATATCAACCAAATATCGATCCAAAGACGCAGTGTCGCGATTGGTTATCGACTTTGAAATTTTTAATTGTCTCATTTGTAAAAATTATTCAACCTATTACTTTAATTCAATTTTATTTGTTTTCTGATTATTATTACGCAAATATGTCAATAATATTTCATCTCCCGGCGAATGTTGAGCTAACACCTCTCGCATCTCAGACATAGAGTTGATTTCGGTATTGTCAACATTTAAAATAATATCGCCAACTTCTAATCCGCCTATGGATGCTGCTCCTCCATCAACCAGTTCTTTCACATATAAACCCTTAACTTCTTTAAGATTCAATTCGTCGGCAGTTGGACTGTCTATTTCAATCAAAACAGCCCCAAGAACTGCTCTTTGAACAGATTTAAAGTTCTTTAAATCATATACAATTTTTTTTGCAATATTAGATGGAATAGCAAATGAATATCCGGTATAATAACCATTCCCGGAAGCAATGGCAGAATTAATACCTATTAGTTCACCCCTGGTGTTAACTAATGCCCCTCCACTATTTCCTTTATTGACGGCAGCGTCGGTCTGTATAAAAGACTCAACCATTGTATTGTTGCCTAAAATATTAAGATTTCGAGCTTTAGCACTAACAATTCCTGCGGTTACAGTGGATGTCAGATTAAACGGATTTCCAACCGCCAGCACCCATTCACCTATCTTCACATCATCAGAATTTCCAAAAAACAAATAAGGAAAATCATCACCCTCAATTTTTATCAGAGCGAGATCTGTCTGCGGGTCTGTTCCAATAATTTGAGCTTCATACTCTCTTTTGTTGTTTAGTGTAACTGTAATTCGATTGGCATCCTGAACTACATGATTGTTTGTAACGATATAACCCGTTTTATCGATAATAACTCCTGAACCGGATGCCATAACGGGATATGGAGAGGGTGTTATTCCAAAAAATTGTTCAAAAAAACTTTCTCCAAAAAAATCTTCCCAAAATGCATTTTTTCTCAAAAATTCCGTCTTAATATGCACAACTGCATGTACGGATAATTCGGCAGCCGAAGTAAGATTGACATACTGCGGGGTGGTCTGACCTGTCGTTTCTGTGGAGGATGGTTGAGCACATGAAATAGTAAACGCAACCATTAAAAAGCTGAAAAACAGCGCTTTGCAAATTGAATTCTTTTTCATAACCATATTAATATAATATTTTAGTATGTGTAAGACAAATAAGAAACGAAATTGTTTAAATAAAATTATTTATTTTATTGAATGAATGATTTTTTTTTATATTTTTGCAACCCAAAAAATTAATAACAAAATAATTATTCACAATGTATGCAATCGTAGAAATAGCAGGGCAACAATTTAAGATTGAAAAAGACAAAAAAGTCTTTGTTCACCGCCTAAAAGCTGAAGAAGGGTCGCAAGTTAAATTCGACCGTGTAATGCTTGTTGATAATGACGGTACCATCAAAGTTGGAAACCCCACCCTCGCCGGTGCAGAGGTTACCGCTACCGTTTTAAATCACCTCAAAGGAGATAAAGTATTAGTCTTCAAAAAGAAAAAAAGAAAAAGTTATCAGAAAATGAATGGTCATCGTCAATACCTAACCTCCATTCAAATTAATGATATTACGTTTTAATTTATTGATTATTAACACAAAAAATAAAAAGTTATGGCACACAAGAAAGGTGTCGGTAGTTCACAAAATGGTCGTGAATCCGAAAGCAAACGATTAGGTGTTAAGATTTTTGGCGGTCAATTTGCTAAAGCCGGCAATATTATTATCCGCCAGAGAGGAACTGTTCATAATCCCGGAATAAATGTTGGAATGGGAAAAGATCATACTCTTTTCTCTCTAATTGATGGGACTGTCGTTTTTAAGAAAAAAACTGACGGAAAATCTTTTGTTTCTGTTGTTCCTTCTGAACAACCGGAAGCTTAGGTTTTCTTTTATGTTTAGAGTGTTTGATTGAGAGGTCGCTCGTATGGGCGACTTTTTTCTTCTAACTAAATAACAATGAATCAAAAAAACATTACCACTTGTAATGAAGGCGTTGTTAAGGCAATTGATGACGAATTTATTACTGTTGAAATAGTGGTTCGTTCTGCTTGTAGCAGTTGTCATGCAAAATCAATTTGTTTGCCCTCTGAAAATAAAAACAGGCTCGTGAAAGCTCAAAACATACATCATGAATCTTTTCGAATCGGAGAAACTGTTTCCATATATATGAAAAACAGCCTCGGAAAAAAAGCTATGTTGATTGGCTATATTTTGCCTTTTATTATTCTCCTTTCTTCGCTTTTTGGTTCAAGTTCTTTTTTTGATAAAGAACTTTATCCCGCCCTCATTGCATTGGGACTTGTAGGGATGTACTACTTCATTATTTGGTTACTGAATCGTTCAAATAAAATTGATCGTGAATTTGTTTTTTTTGTCAAAAAACTAGAGTAACTCTTTGCGCCTTTTTATTTCCTCGTGTATTTGCGAAGCTAATTCATAATCCTCACTTTCTACAGCTCCGGCTAATAACAAATTTAATTCCTCTCCGGTCATTTCTGTCAATTGTTGATTGATATTTTTTTGCTCAAATTCTTTTTTTTCATTTACAGTCTTTTGTTCAGAATTCTCTTTTTTACTTCCCCCTCCTATCGAATTCATGATTTTTTCAAAAACATCCGCCTTAATAAAAATAGGGGCTTTATATTTTAGAGCAAGGGTAACCGCATCTGAAGTTCTTGAATCAATTTCTAACACATTGCCTTTACTGTTTTTCATTAAAAGTCTAGCAAAAAAGACCCCTTCGTCAAATCTATAAATAATCATTTTAAACAAATCATATCCAACAGCATCACCAAGATTTTTAAAGAGATCATGAGGGGTCGGTCGGCGGGATAGCACTCCGTTTAATTCTATAACGAGCGCTCTTGCTTCGCTGAATCCAATAATTACCGGAAAAACTTTCTCCCCATTTTTTTCTTTCAAAATCAAGGCATAAGTCTCTTTCAATTCCTTAGAATTTTCTATATCAAAAACTTCTAATTCAACCATTGACATCATTTATTAATAATCATTTTTGTTGTTGTTGAATTTTGCAAAGATATGAAAGTCTTATAAATAATAAACTAAAAATATAATCTTGTAATCAATAAAAATATCGTTAATTTTAAAATGATATTCATCTATTTTTTATATTTGCACTTTGATTATGTTGAAACAGATTTTAAAATAAACTCTGTTTTTTTTAATCTAGTACTGCTTTATAATGGATTATAAACTAAATTATTATATATGAAACAATTGCTTGTCTTTTTAGGATGTCTGGTGCTACCATTTCTGTCGTTTGCGAGTGAAGCTGATTTAATTCTTCCGGATTTTAATCAAATTACTTTTTTTAATGACAGCATCACAGGCTGGTCTTTGCTAATGTGGGGATCAATTATTGTGTTTCTTGGTTTATTTTTTGGATTATTTCAATCTTTAAGAATTAAAAAATATCCTGCTCACAAATCAATGCTAAATGTATCAAACACAATTTATGAAACGTGTAAGACTTATTTATTGCAACAGGGGAAATTTTTACTTATTCTTTTTGCCATTATTGGGTCTGTAATTGTTTTTTACTTTGGAGTTTTAAGCGATAAGGTTTTTTCAGATGTATTCATTATTCTTTTATGGACTATTTTAGGTATTCTGGGATCTTATTCTGTTGCTTGGTTTGGAATACGAATTAATACTTTGGCAAATTCCCGGACTTCGTTTGCTTCTTTACGCGGGAAACCCTGGAATGTGGTTTCTATCCCTCTTAAATCAGGAATGAGTGTTGGGCTACTCTTAATCACAATTGAGCTAATCTTGATGCTTATAATATTGCTCATTGTTCCTTCAAATATTGCAGGTGCTTGTTTGATTGGATTTGCAATTGGAGAGTCTCTGGGAGCCAGTGCTCTAAGAATTGCCGGAGGTATTTTTACAAAAATAGCCGATATTGGTTCTGATCTTATGAAGGTTATCTTTAAAATTGGAGAAGATGACCCAAGAAACCCGGGTGTGATTGCCGATTGTACGGGTGATAATGCCGGTGATAGTGTTGGCCCTACTGCTGACGGATTTGAAACTTACGGAGTTACCGGGGTTGCTTTGATTTCTTTTATTATCCTGGCTATTACTCCGGATATTGAAAATGAACATATGGTAGAAGCTCTTCTTATTACCTGGATTTTTGCCATTCGTATTCTTATGGTCTTTACTTCTGTTTTTTCATACTGGATTAATAATCTTATTTCTAAGATTAAATATAAAAATTCAACCTTTTTCAATTTTGAAGCTCCCCTTACCTCTCTAATCTGGATTAGCTCAATTGTTTCTATCCTCTCTTCTTTTATAACCAGCTATTTTTTATTAAATAACAATTCTGTTTCTGGGGCTTATGGTCCCGACTTATGGTGGAGACTTGCTTCTATTATAAGCTTAGGAACCTTTGCTGCTGCTATCATACCTGAATTTACTAAAGCTTTTACCAGCTCAAGATCACGACATGTGCAAGAAATTGTGATCGCCTCCCGCGAAGGCGGCCCATCTCTTACTATTCTTTCCGGTATGGTTGCCGGTAATTTTAGCGCCTTTTGGATTGGGTTGGTTATGGCTGGTCTGATGTTTGGTGGATTTACGATTTCTGTTTCCGGGTTAACAATTTTTGGGGATTACTATTCTATTTTTGCTTTCGGACTTATTGCATTCGGATTTCTGGGAATGGGACCTGTAACTATTGCTGTCGATAGCTATGGTCCGGTTACCGATAATGCCCAATCTGTGTTTGAACTCTCTCAAATAGAAAAAATTCCTGCTATTAAATCAGAAATTGAAAAAGATTTTGGGTTTTCTCCTGATTTTGAAAAAGGAAAACATTATCTTGAGTCAAATGACGGAGCCGGGAATACTTTTAAGGCCACAGCAAAACCTGTTCTTATCGGGACTGCTGTTGTGGGTGCTACTACCATGATTTTTGCTATCATTCTACTGCTTAAAAACACCGGCTTACTCGCCATTGAACTTACTAGCGCTCCTGTCTTTTTGGGATTTGTCACCGGGGGCGTTGTTATATACTGGTTCAGCGGTGCTTCTATGCAGGCAGTAACCACAGGCGCTCATCGAGCTGTTTCTTTTATCAAAAAGAATTTGAATCTTAATAAAAGCGAAGCAGATATTGAAGATTCCAAAGCTGTTGTAAAAATTTGCACACGCTACGCTCAACAAGGAATGTGGAATATCTTTTTGGTGATTTTTTCCTTTACTCTTGCCTTTGCTTTTTTTGACCCCAATTTCTTTGTTGCTTATTTGATTTCAATTGCTGTTTTTGGCCTTTTTCAAGCCATCTACATGGCAAATGCAGGCGGGGCATGGGATAATGCCAAAAAAGTGGTTGAAGTTGATTTGAAAGAAAAAAACACGGACCTGCATGATGCAACCATAATTGGAGATACTGTTGGGGATCCTTATAAAGATACCTCTTCTGTAGCAATGAATCCAATTATCAAGTTTTCAACCTTGTTTGGTATGCTTGCTGTTGAAATTGCCATCGCAATTAAACTGGCAGCCAAAGCTTCGGATTCTTTTGATTATACTTTTGTTATTGGAATTCCCTTTTTCCTGATTGGTCTTTTCTTTGCTTATCGCTCTTTCTACTGGATGAGAATCAAAAAGGAAGATGTTTCCAAATAACCTGCTATGAGAATTATTGTTCGTTTTATCCTCTTTTCTTTTTTGGTTGTAATTTTCTTTTCTTGTGTAAAAAAAGAAGAAAATTATACGCCAAAACCTCGAGGATACTTTAGAATAGAACTCCCTGAGCATTCATATAAACACTTAGATACAACACTTCCATTTGCTTTTGATTATTCAAAAAATGCTATTCTATCTTTTTCAAAAAAAGAAAATGGAAAATATTGGATCGATATTACTTATCCTCAATTTAATGCAAGTTTTAACATCACCTATATACCCCTTGATAATAATTTAAGGGATTTGGCTCTTGCGGAAGAAAAGATGATTAAGTTTCATATTGATTACGGAAAAGCAGATGATGTTGAGTTTTCTATGATTGAAGATGCAGAAAGCCATCTTTCGGGAAGGCTTTTTGATATTCTTGGGAAAGAAGTGGCCTGCCCTTTACAATTTTGGTTAACAGATAGTACAAATCACTATTTAAGGGGTTCTCTCTATTTTAATTTTGCCCCGAATAACGATTCTCTTCAACCGGTAATCAATTATTTGAGAACAGATGCTTTATATATGATTAATTCTTTTAGTTGGAAATAATTGCGACTGTTTTTCGTTTTTGATATTTATTAAGTTGATTTCTTAAATATAATCGGTATGAAAAAAAAGATTATTATTTCTTTAGTGGCTCTAATAATTATTGCCATTGTTGTCGGAATAGTTGTTGTTATGCATAATAGAACCCAAAATCATACACCAAAAGTCAACAAAACACAACTCTCGACCATAAAAAAGAATATTCATATCGAAATTAAAAGATATGAAATTGATTTGTTTTCTCTGGATGTAAATAATCTTGCCCCCGGGTTGGAAAAACTATCAAAGAAATACCCAAGTGTCTTTATTCCGGAAGGTGTTTGGCAAAATCCACAAATGATAAAACAACTTCAGAGTTTTTTGCAAGACCCTGTTATTCAAGATATTTATAAAAATGTAATGACAGCTTATCCCAATCTTGACGATATTACCTCCGAAATTGAAGGGGCACTTAGTTATTATAAATACTATTTTCCCAATGCCTCAATTCCTGCATTCTACTCTTTGGTCCCCGGTATATACTTTATGTCTCCTTCCGTATATGCAATTGAAGATAGTCTTTTTATCAATCTGGACATGTATTTGGGACCAAAAAATAAATATTATAACAACTCCGGAATGCCTCTTTTTATAAGTGAAAGATGTGATAAAAAATTTATAGCTATAGATTGTTTCAAAAAAGCTTTGGTCTATAAACATTTACCAAGCCAAAACCCTGTTTCTCTTTTGGACAATATGATTTATGAAGGTAAAAAATTATATTTTACAGAGCTTCTTTTCCCTGATAAGCCTGCCGAAGATATTATTGGATATAAACAAGAAAAATTTTCTTGGGCTGAAAATAATCAAGCTGAAGTATGGAATTACATAATTCAAAAAAATCTTTTGTTTTCTACTGAAGAAAAAAATATAACTAATTATGTTGGGGAAATGCCATTTACAAAACCTTTTTCAAACAAATCTCCGGGCAGAATGGGGGCTTATATTGGCTGGCAGATCATTCGTAGCTATGTAAAATCTCATCCCAAGGTTTCTTTAGAAAGTCTAATGCAAAACACTGATTCTCAGGACATTTTAAATAAGTCCGGCTTCAAGCCGACAAAAAGATAAACAATGTTTTAGGAAAAAAATAAAAAGTTATTAACAATACTTGACAACAAAATATATTTACTATATCTTTGTCCTGAATTTTAAAACTAACTAACTATGTCTGGAGTAAACAAAGTAATTCTAATCGGTCGCTTGGGAAAAGATCCCGAAATCAGAGCTTTTGAAAATGGTATAAAAAAAGCATCATTTTCATTGGCAACCTCTGAATATTACAAAGATAAAGAGGGTAAAAAAATTGAACAAACTGAATGGCATAATATTGTTTGTTGGCGAAACCTCGCTGAATTTTCAGAACAATATTTAACTAAAGGAAAGCTTATCTTTCTAGAGGGGAAAATTAAAACCCGCTCTTGGGATGATAATGGAACCAAAAAATATTTTACTGAAATTGAAGCCAACAACTTCACTATTCTTAGCAGCAAGGTTGAAGAAGAGAAACCAACGGAATCCAAAATAAATTTAGATTCATCACCAGCAACTACTATTGTTACCGGGGATGATGCTTCTGAAAATTTTTCTGATGATTTGCCTTTCTAAGGTTTGTGGGCACACTTTTTTTTGAAAGGGGAGTTAACGCTCCTCTTTTTTTATGCTCTTTACAACAAATAGAAATGAAAAGTTAACTATCTTTGCAAACTTTTAGGCCTTGTAGTTCAATGGATAGAACGGAAGTTTCCTAAACTTTAAATTCGGGTTCGATTCCCGGCGAGGCTACAAATAAGTTGTTTATTTTTAAGATGTTATGAAATTTTGTTTCTAAGGCTTTTATTTAGATTATTCCATGTCTAAATATCAAAAATTTTTTAAAGCTTTTTATTTTTGATTTTTTTGAATCGCAAAATGTAACGTGTTGTTTTTTAGGGTGTTATAAAAGAAACAGTGAGTCTGTTTTTTTAATTCCGAAGATAAATCATAAGGGCGGCAATGTCTGAAGGGTTAACTCCGCTAATCCTTGAAGCTTGTCCAAGATTGCCGGGCTTAATCTTTGCCAATTTTTCTCGCGCTTCCATTGACAATGACGAAAATTGATAATAATCAGTATCAGGTGAAATTTTTATATTATCAAGCTGTGTCATTTTTTGTGCAAGTTCTTCTTCTTTAAGAATATAATTTGCATATTTAATGAGTGTTTCTGCATTTAAAATTTCTTCTTCTTTTGCTTCAATTTGTTCTAAAAAATTATGAAGTTGAGCAGAATGTTTAATGAGATCTGCAATGGTAACTTGTGGACGAAGAAGCAAATAATCATATTTAATTTTTTGAGTAAGCGGGGGAGTTTGCTGTGTTTTTAAAAATTCATTAAAATCGAGAGGATCAGCATGATTAGATTTTAAAAAGTGAATGATAGTCTTTTGTTTTTCACTTTTGTTTTTCATTCTATCCAAATAATAATCAGAAATTAATCCCAACCTATGACCAATAGGAGAAAGCCTTTCGTCAGCATTGTCTTGTCGAAGTAAAATCCTGTACTCTGCTCTAGAAGTAAACATTCTATAGGGATCTTGTACCCCTTTTGTCACTAAATCATCTATTAGGACACCGATATAAGCCTGATCTCTGCCCAATATAAGTGGCTCTTCTCCTTTTATTGATTGTGCTGCATTAATTCCTGCAATAAGACCTTGGCATGCTGCTTCTTCATAACCGGTAGTTCCATTAATTTGCCCTGCAAGATATAAATTTGATAAAATATTTGATTCCAGAGAGAGCTTCAGTTGAGTCGGATCAAAAAAATCATATTCAATTGCATAGCCCGGGCGTAATATCTTTGCATTTTGCATCCCGGGAATAAATTTTAAAGCTTCATACTGTACTAATTCCGGGAGGGAAGAAGAAAACCCATTTAGATAAAATTCGTTGGTGTTGGATCCTTCCGGTTCCAAAAAAAGTTGATGTCTTTCTCTTTGCCCGAAACGCTGAATTTTATCCTCAATAGACGGACAATACCTAGGACCCTGCCCCATTATTCTGCCATTAAAAAGTGGAGATAAATCAAATCCTGTCTTTAAAATATCATGTGTTTTAGGATTTGTGTAGGTAATCCAACAACTCAGTTGATGAGTTAATGCTGGGGTATCAGTAAAAGAAAATTTTCCGGGGTTATCATCTCCTTTTTGCTCTTCCATTTGAGAAAAATCAATACTACGACCATCTATTCTAACCGGAGTACCGGTTTTAAGTTTGCGGACAGTAAACCCAAGATCTCTCATTTGATCAGACAAAAAGGAAGATGCGGGTTCTCCGAGTCGACCACCGGAAAAATTAATTTCTCCAATATGAATTTTTCCATTAAGAAAAGTCCCATTTGTTAGAATAATTTTTTTTGCAAAAACAGTAAGTCCTTGTAAAGTCTGAACTCCCACCACTTTTTTTTCATCCACAAGGAGTCTCTCCACAGTATCTTGGCGCAAATCAAGATTGGTTTGTGTTTCGATAATCCTTTTCCAAAAGAGAGAAAATGCTTGTTTGTCACATTGGGCACGCGGACTCCACATGGCGGGTCCTTTTGACCTGTTTAACATTCTAAATTGAATCATAGTGTTATCTGTGACAATACCAGACATACCCCCAAGGGCATCAATTTCTCTGATGATTTGACCTTTGGCAATTCCTCCCATAGCAGGATTGCAGGACATTTGAGCCACTAATGCCAGATTCATTGTAATTAGTAACGTTTTGGATCCCTGTTTGGCTGCAGCCACCGCAGCTTCACATCCGGCATGCCCCGCTCCAACCACAATAATATCATATGCTAAATTCATTTTCCTTGTGAAACAAAATTATAATGAGTTAATCTTCTTTTAATTAAAATTTGTTTGGGCTATTTGTTTGAACAAATTAATTGCCCAATCTTCTTTCTTTCTCATTTGTAAAGCAGCGCTTCTGGTTTTATCTTTATAGCCGCAAAGATGAAAAATTCCGTGCGACAAAACTCTTAAAAGTTCATCCTGAAAAGTTGCTGCAAATATATCAGCGTTTTCTCTTACCCTTATTATGCTTATATATATGTCTCCCGAAAGAACCCCCTCATTACCATAATCAAAGGTGATGATATCGGTAAAATCATCGTGCTTGAGAAATTGTTGATTGATTTTTAATAGATATTCGTCGTCACAAAAAATGTAATTTATTTCTCCGACTTTGAAATGTTCACTAGCAATAATTGTTTTAATCCAGTTTTTATATGAATTTTTTGAGGAAAGAGTAAAAGTAGTTTCAAAATTAAATCTTATCATTGCCGTATTATATTGCCCCCCTGAACAGATCTTTATCACCAACTCTATTTTTGATTGGCTTTTGTTGTTTTAATTTTTCTTTATAGAATTTGTTTTTTCAATTTGTTTTTCTTTTGTAATGGTTCTAAGGGATTTAATATAGGGTTTCACGTGAAATTCCATGTAAAGCTCCGTGTCGTCTTCTTTAAACTCAAGTTCATCTACTAAGAGCATTGAAAAAAGAGAGTCTTGTAAATTATTTTCTTTAGAAAACTGAATGTCTTGTTTTAATTTTATCAAAGATTTGTTGCCTCCTATTACAACTGCGATTTTTTCAGGTTCAACCAAAAAATTTATTGTTATCCTAAAATCCTCCTGGGAGGAATCAATAATGTGTTCAAGAATATTCTCTATAGCCATGGAGATTGTTCCAAAATGATCTTGCAATTGAAACTCCTCGCTAATGTTTTCTACCATTCTTAATGTTTCAAACTGTGCGGTAGTTGGGTCTGAAATGGTTAATTCAAAATTATACATGGCTTTTCTATTCTATGTTAAATAAATATTTGGTTACTTTATCCTTATAATAATAATTGAGGCTTGGTGGCATGCGGTTAAGCATTTCGGTCTGCTTATGATTATCTTTGTCTATTTTCCACTCTCTTGGAGGGTTTGGGTTTTGAATATCCTTGCCTTCTATGGATTCTCTTTTTTCTTCCTTTTCACGTTGCATGTCCGCTTTTTCGCTTTCAAGCAACCGGGTCTCAATATTTTTTTGTCGATTAATGCTTTGTTGGGTAATGGTTTTGTTTACCAACTCTTTTTCGGTCTTTTCCATTTCTTTTATTAATTGATCAATGGTTTTATCCCCAATTCCCTTATCTGATTTAAGCTGGTTTTGGTAATCTTCCATCATTTTGCGAATAGCTTCTTGTTGTGCCGCCATTCTTGCAAATTGCTCATTAATACTTTGCTGACCTTGTTGCTGGGGCTTCCCGGGACTATTTTCTCCTTGCTGTTCCATTGACCGTTTTAATGCTTCCATTTGTCTGTTTAATTGCTGTTGGAGTTCTTTTGCAGACTTTGGCTTTCCCTTACCTCCCGGATTACTGCAAGAGCCTTTTCCGCTTTTTTTATTTTTGCAATTTTTACACTCACTCTCTTTTTTCTTCATCTCTTTCATTGACTCGGCAAGCATTAAGGACAAATTATTCATGGAAGTGAGAACAAATTGTTGATTCGTTGCGGCTTGCTTTAGTTGGCGATTGTTAATATTGGTTTGCGCCTGCATCAAATATTCGTTAATTTTAGCCACCTCTCTCTGAATAAACGGCTTAACTGATGTTTGACGCCTTGCTAATGCAGAAAGAGAATCTTCTATCAGGCGCATGTGTTCCTTTATTGTAAATTGATCCCGTATTATTTCAGATAGTTGGGATGATCGTATGTTAGTCCCTTGCAGACTGCTCATATTGTCTTCCTGATTAAAGGAAATTAAAACCAAATTGTGTAATATTTGACGCAAGGTTTCTATGTCTTCTGAAATGTTTTCTTCATCACTGTCAAGTTTGTCATTTTCCATCTGATCTGCCAGTTTTTCCATATCATCCGCAGCTTCAATTTGTTTTTCTTTTGCCCTTCCCCTAGTGTTCTTATTAATTGATGCCTTACTTTCTTGCATTGATTGCATGATTTTGTTTTGCAATTCGTCGGTGTTGGTCATCTTGTTGGGATCCTCTAACTCTTTGTTGAGTGACTGTAAATTTTGGATATCTTCTTGTAATTTTTTAAATTCGTTTTCAATCTCTTGTTGTTTTTCTAAAAGATTATTTTTATCAATGTTTTTTTGTTCTGTTTGCTTTGATAAAAAATTTTGTTCTTGAGATAATTCTTTGGCTTTCTCAATTACGTCGTTGTATTTTTTTTCAAATTCAAGTTGTTTGAACAATTGCAGTTGTTGATCAAGAGATTTATTAATATCCTCAGTTTTTAATTTCATCTTATCCATTGCATCTTTAATTTGATCCTTGTTCTGTTGATTGATCAATTCTTTCATTTTTTCGAGAAGATCTTTCAGTTCATCTGACAGAATGTCATCAAATCTTTTTTGTAAATCTTCCTGTTTTTCTAAAATCTCCGGAGTAATTTCTTTATATAAATCTTCTATTGCTTGCTGTTGTTTCTGCTTTTCTTTTAATTCACTAATCTTGTTTTTTAATTCATTGTAATCATTGAGAAGTTTTTCAAGTTTCTTTTTATCTTGCCAAGTGGGTGTGTTGTTCTGAATAATTTGCTTTTTTAATTTATCAATTTCTTTTAATAAGTCCTTGGATTCACTTACCAGTGATTCAATCTCGGATTTTGTTTGCAAATTATTATTATCTATTTCATTATCAATCTCTTCCATTGTTTTAACCTGGAAGTTTTGAGTGGATGTTTGGCTTAACTTTTTACCGTTAACTGCATCATTATCCCTAACTTCGAAATGATATGAAATTTTTTGACCCGGTGATATTTGTAATGTTCCGGCATCAAAATAAAAGTAATAATCTTGAATTGTGTTTTGTTTATTTATTTGTATATCAATACTTTTACCAGATTCTAAAAGATTGTTTTTTTCGTCATACTTAGAATAGACAAACTTTAAATTGCTAAAACCATAATCATCTTTGATAACGCCTTTAAAATAAATCCGATCCTCAATTAAAGAATCTTTTTGGCTTTCAACGTGAATCTCTGGGTATAAATCTTTAACAACTGTTATAGAATGAGATAGTGTGTCTTTGCTAATAAAAAATTTATTTGTATTTATAACATTGTACTGAAAAGAAGTTTTTGCCACAAGGGCGGTTTTATAAATATCGTTCGAAGAAATAAGCGTTTGAGATTGGTTGTTATAATTAAATATTAGCTTATCCGTATTTTTGGTATAAAAACTCCAGCTTATACTGGTTCCTTCGGGAACAACAACATCTCCGTTGTTTTCGATTATATCATCAATTTTATTAAGATAATCCGGGTAAGAAAGTCGCAGAACAAAGCTAATGGTGACGGGTTTGGGAAGAACATTTAAAACATAGGAATTAGAAACAACCTCATCGGTATATATTTTAAATGCTATATTTTTATGAACATTAAAAAAGGTGTAGGAAAAGTCTATGTTGCTGTTTTTAACACATTTATAGCTTTTATTGTCAATCATAAGAAAGAGCTCTTCCGGAGTTTCATCTCCCACTACTTTAATTTTTAAAGTAAAATCTTCTTGTTGAAAAACGGTTAGTTTTGGATTAATAACTTCAAATTGGTAGGGCGACGGTTTTTCATAATAATTATTATAGTTTACGATGCGTCGTGTAGAGTCTGTAAATATTTCGCTTTTAGTAGAATAAATAAGAATAAATAGACAAATCGGAATAGCGACCCACTTCAAATATTTTTTGGATTTATGAAAGGGAATAGCTTTAACGAAGGGAAACGGCTTTATTTCTACTATTTTAGTATCGATAGCTGCCAACAACAAATCGCGACTTTTGTATTCATTTTCAGAAAGTTGTCTTTCTAATTGAACGACATTCAACAATTTATCATCAATTTCCGGAAAATGATTTCCAATAATTCTAGCCACCTGCTCAGAAGATATTTGTTTACCGAAACCCAAAATTTTAAAAACAGGTACTATTATATAAAAGAAAAGGGTTGTTAAAAAAATGGTGAGAAAAGAAAAGAAAAAGAGAGATCTAATGATTGTATTAAAATAGGAAAAATATTCCAAAACTGCGTAGACAATAAAAGTAATAAGCGTAATCAAGACAAATAGAATAGCGCCTTTATATAGTTTATTAAGATAGAATTTCTTTATAAACTCTTTTAGTTTGTTTCGAATGAGTTCTTGATTAGAATACATCGTCATTGATTTGTTTTAGGCGTAGAGTGTAGTATATTAAAGAAGGGGTCTTTTTGATCTAAAAAATATTTGTAAAGTTTCTTGTTTTTACTAAAATACTTTCTGATAAATAAATAGCGACCAATTTGATTGCTTTTCTTATTCATTTTGTTCCTTTTGGAAAAAACTTTCATCAAATCGTTTGAAATTTCACGGTAAGATTTTCCATTAGCTAATTCCATCTCGGCAATCAAAAGATCGGTAAATGGAATCTGAACCGGACAAACCTCGTTACAATTTCCACACATAGTGGTGTTTTGAAAAATATTCTGATTTCTTAAATTATCTTCTTTACAATTATTTTTGATTAAATCAATGGGCGAAAATTTATTTGTAATATTATATACCGGACAAACTTTTTTGCAATTTCCACAATCTATACAATAAAGAGCCTCTCGTAAAAAATTATTTTCCAAAATTTTTGTCTTACCATTATCATATAAGTAAACTTCAATATTTACATCTTCCTTAGAATAAGAACTGTTGAATGAAGAATGAAAGGCTTCCTTAATAATTCGTTGAATGGGAGAACTGATAATCTTGATATCATCAGGAAACGGTATGGGTTGTTTGTTGATATATTTTAAATATAGAATAGTGTCCAGGTCGTTTTGGCGAATAAGCAATTTATTTATGTCTAATATGATAACTAAATTAGATACCTTATTAAAAAGATTTTTGCTCTTTTTATCAATAAGAACGATTGATCCCGTTTCTACAATTCCAAAATCTGCGTCAACAACCAATAAATCAGCTATTTCTCCACTATTTTCAAAATCATTAATAGAAACTATTTTTACAAGAGAATTGTTTTGATGAATGATTTCAGGAATTTTTGGCAAATCAAAACTTACTTTGTTAAAATGCTTTTTAGGCAAATTTGACAAAAGGGTTTCGCCCAATTCTTCTTCGTCTACAATCCATTGAACTTTTATGTGTTTGGAAGAAATAGAAGATTCAAATGCTAAAAGATGCTTTTCCATTTCTTCTATAAAAGAATGGCGAATAAAATTAGCTCTTGTTTTGATAAATTGAAGATCCTTTTGCATTTTTTTGATCAACCTTTAAATATTTATTTTATTAACTCTGAGAAGATGGCGTCCTCCTTCAAAATCTGTAGAAAAAAAAGTGTTAATAATTTCAAAGGCTTGTTCTTGTGAAATAAATCTTCCTGGTAAAGCTAAAATATTGGCATTATTGTGTTTCCTTGCCAAAGAAGCAATTTCGGGAGACCAACATAGGGCCGCTCTTACATTTGGGTGTTTGTTTGCTGTCATAGCAACACCATTTCCTGAACCACAAATGATAATCCCCATTAATTCACTATTTAATGATATTTTTTCTGCCATCGGGTGAATATAATCCGGGTAATCAACGCTTTCCCATGAATTTGTTCCATAATCTTCCCATTCACAAAAGGAAGAAAAATGAAATTTAATTTCTTCTTTTAATTCAAATCCAGCATGATCTGATGCAATTAATACTTTCATATCTTTATTTTTTTTCTTGCTTTGCAAAAATACAATATATTATAATATATAATTTATATCTTATAAAACAAAAATAAAATAATATAACTAATTATATATGAGAAAATTAATAATATATGTTTATAACTTTTGTCTGTTGTTAACAATGACTATTGAAATCCTGTTTATAAAATTTGAAAACTTATATATTTCAAAATTATCCTTTTTTATCAAATAATATTCCTTGATACTAACAAAAATTATCAACCGAAATTAGCAAAATAAATTTCACATATTTATCAACAATTACAAACAAAAAAATAAACATTCTTATTTTATTTTATTGAATTAATAGCTTTTAAAAATATATTTCAGTTAATATCATGTTCATAAAAAGAAAGAAAAAAGAATAAAAATAATTTATTCACGTTATCAACATCAACTATAATCATTATTATATTTATTAAAAAGAAAAGAAGAAAATAAATGAAAAAATGTAATTTTGCATGATGAAAAAAACAAGTTTAATTATTCTCTTTATTTTTTCCTTCCTTAGTCTTTTCTCTCAACAGAAAAATTACAGTTCTACTGTTTTTGATGGCATTACTTTTACTCCAATACCTGGAGCAAATATTTATAATTTAAATACCAAACGCTATACCTTTACTGATAACGATGGTAATTTTACTATTCCGGTGAGTGTTAATGACACACTGATAATATCAAAATCAATATATAGACAAATAATTGTTGTTATTTCTAGAAAAAATTTGGATATTTTTAAAGAGGATTATTATTTATATTACAAAGCAATATTACTTAAAGAAGTAAAAGTTATGTCATTAAATCCAAATTATGAACAATTTAAAAGAGAATTGGTACAAATGAAATTGCCTGATATTTATAAAAATTTGGATGGAATAGAATTAACAGAACAAGATAAAATAAATGCTGAATATTCAACAAAAGGACCAAATTTATTAAGAAACACTGCTTTATCAAGTCCTATTACTTATTTGTATAATTCTTTTAGTAAAAAGGCAAAAATGAAACAACTTTATAGTGAAATGCTCCAGTATGAAGAGGAAATAGAAAAAGTTCCCTCAAAATACAACAGAGAAATTGTTTCTGAAATTACAGGACTAAAAGGAGATACACTTATGGAATTTATGCTTTTCTGTAAATTTAGTTATTACGATATAATAAGATGGTCTGAGCAAGAAATTGTAAATACTATTAAAAGTAAATACTTTGAATATCAATATTATAAAGCACAAAATGAAGAATAATATGAAAGTGAAAAACATAAAAAAATATTTTACTTTACTCCATATAATTGGAATTGTTTTGGGAATTGTTGTTAGTTTATTATTTTGGTATAAATCAGGAAGATATAGTGATAATATTTTTAGAAGTAATATAATCATTATTTTATCTTGGGGAATTTTATCAGGCTATTTTGTTTTTGATATCATAAATAGCATGATAAAAAACAGAAAAAAAGAAGAATGTAAAAGCAATAAAAAATAATTGTAGATTTGCGCCACAAAAAAATAATGTAAACAATAAAAACAAAATTTATGACTGAAAAAGTAAACAAACTAATGAGGGAAATACCGGCATTGCGCTGGACAGCCTTGATATTATTAGCATCTATGATGTTCTTTGCATATATGTTTGTAGATGTTTTATCTCCTTTAAAAACTCTTTTGGAAACAGAACGCGGATGGAATTCAGGAGCGTTTGGAACAGAAGAAGGATCCGAATATTTTTTAAATGTTTTTGTCTTTTTTCTAATATTTGCAGGAATTATTCTTGATAAATTAGGGATACGTTTTACAGCTTTACTATCAGCAGTCATTATGATTCTTGGAGCCAGCATAAAATATTATGCAATTAGCGATGCATTTATTGGAACCGGTTTAGAAACATGGCTTAGCTCTTGGTGGGTTGATTTTCCTGCTTCCGCAAAACTAGCGTCATTAGGCTTTATGATTTTTGGCGGTGGCGCTGAAATGGCCGGAATTACAGTATCAAAGGCAATTGTAAAATGGTTTAAAGGCAAAGAACTGGCTCTTGCTATGGGAATTGAAATGGCGATAGCACGATTAGGAGTATTTGCTATTTTCAGAATTTCTCCTCGAATAGCCGAAAGATTCAATGACGTAAGTAGTTCAACGTTATTTTGTTTAATTTTACTTTTTATCGGTTTAATTTGCTTTATTGTCTATACTATTATGGATAAAAAATTAGATAAACAAATGGGCGAAAGCGGAATTGAACCGGAAGATCCGTTCAGAATAAGTGATATTGGGAAGTTGTTTACAAGCAAAACATTTTTGATTGTTGCCGGATTATGTGTATTGTATTATTCTGCAATATTTCCATTCCAGAAATTTGCTGCAAATATGCTGGAGTGTCGTTTAAATATTTCCAGTACAGCTGCAAGTGATATTTTTTCCTATTTTCCGATAGGAGCCATGTTATTAACCCCATTATTGGGCTCTTTTATTGACAACAAAGGCAAGGGGGCTTCTATGTTAATTTTAGGGGCTATATTGATGTTTTGTTGTCATTTAATTTTTGCATTAGTGCCGCCCGAATACTTCACAAAACCCGTTGCCTACACGGCGATTGTTATTTTAGGTGTTAGTTTTTCTTTAGTTCCGGCAGCATTATGGCCATCGGTTCCTAAATTAGTTGAAAACAGATATTTGGGTTCAGCCTATTCTGTTATTTTTTGGATTCAAAATATTGGGTTGTTAAGTTTTCCAATAATTATAGGATATGTCTTAACGGCAACGAATATAGGAGTCACCGATCCACGAAATTATAATTATACAGTTGCTATGTTAATCTTTGCCAGTTTGGGTATTTTAGCGTTTTTGCTAGGCATATGGTTAAAAATAGAAGACAAGAAAAAGGGTTATGGTTTGGAATTGCCAAATATTAAGAAAGCAGAATAAATTATAAGTTTTTTCGTTTAAAGGTTTAAGCAATCGAAAGGTTTCTTAAACCTTTAATTTTTAGTTCAATAATAATGAAACATACAATAAAACTTAGTATTTCCATCTCTATTTTTCTTTTTCTTGCTGCTTTGTTCGCCTTTGGATACAAACACTCCTCTGAGAACACCAACATTGAAGATGCGCCCTATTATTATGAAAATATGATTGCAGCGCCCTATATTCCCAAAACAATATCTTTTGCCGGAGAAGAGGTGCCTGTAGATATTTACTGGGTGAGAGAAGCCTTGGATAAAGAACTGATAATTAATTGCTATCAACATTCAAGAACGTTGCAGATTTTCAAAAAATCAGGAAGATATTTTCCGGTTATTGAAAAAATCCTTGAAGAAGAGGGCGTACCAAAAGATTTTAAATACCTATGTATTGCCGAAAGCGGCCTTGATAACGTGGTGTCCCCGGCAGAAGCCAGCGGTTTTTGGCAATTTATTGAAACCACTGGAAGAAGTTATGGCCTTGAAATCAACACAGAGGTAGATGAAAGATATGATATTGAAAAAGCTACACGTGCAGCTTGTCGTTATTTAAAAGGATGCAAGGAACGCCTTGGGAGTTGGTCGATGGCAGCGGCTGCCTATAACATGGGAGAGGCCGGTGTTAGCGGTGCTTCCGAAAAACAACAGACCAACAGTTACTGGGAATTGCACTTAAATCAGGAAACGGCAAGGTATTTATACCGGATTCTTTCTTATAAGTTAATTTTTGAGAATCCACGACAATATGGAATAACTCTTAAAAATGCCGATCTCTATTATCCCATTCCATGTGTTGAAGTAGCCGTAAACTCAACCATCCCTGATTTGTACCTGTTTGCCAGGGAACATAATATTTTATATCGTGAATTAAAATCTCTTAATCCTTGGTTAAGAAGCACAAAACTTACGGTTAAAACAAAAATTTATACCATAAAAATCCCCCAAAAGACAAAGTTGCTTTATCAATATTTATATAAAGATCTTTCCAACCCTTTTGAACTACTCGGCGACACCCTGTTTTAGAAATTATCATCATGTAAAAACATGGATAAAAAATATGTTTTAAATAAATTTTAATATGAAAAAGATAGTTTATTTTATGATTGCTCTTATGGTAATCACATTTTATTCTTGTTCTCCCAATACCCCCCAGGGCGTTGTAAAAACATATCTTAAAGAAATAAAAAAAGGCGAATATAAAAAGGCGATTTCCAAATTTGACATTTCAGACTCCTTAAGTCAGGAAAATGTGAAAATGATAACAGGAGTTCTTGATAAAGAAGTCTCTTCGAAGAAAGGAATATCTAAATTTAAAATCACAAAACAAAAACTTACAGAAAACAAAAACGCGGGAAATGTTGAGGCGAAAGTCTATTATTGCAACAATACCGAAGAGGTGCTTAATTTTAAGATGATTAAGATAGAGCGGAAATGGAAAATTAAAGCAAAATAGAAGAAGAATTATCATCCAAAATTTTCATTTTATTGACAGAAAATTATCAACAAAAATTGTATTTTTGCATTCCCTTATTTTGAGATAGAAAGATTTGGTCATTTCATATGAAAGATAATACTTTTGCCGAAGACGAACTGATAATTATTGGAGCCAGGGAGAATAATTTAAAAAATGTATCATTATCAATACCACAACACAAGCTTGTGGTTATTACCGGCTTAAGTGGAAGCGGGAAATCGTCGCTGGCATTCGACACCATTTATGCAGAAGGTCAACGCCGCTATATGGAAACCTTTTCGGCCTATGCCCGACAGTTTATCGGTCATCTTCAACACCCTGATGTCGATAAAATTTCCGGGTTAAATCCCGTGATTTCTATTGAACAAAAAACTGTCAACAAAAATCCTCGGTCTACAGTGGGTACCATTACCGAGGTCTATGATTTTCTTCGATTGCTTTTTGCCCGTGTTGCGGATGCTTTTTCATACGAAACAGAAGAAAAAATGGTTCGTTATAGCGAAAAGGAATTAATTGATCTTATTTTAAATATTTACGAGGACAAAAACATTACGTTACTTGCACCAATAGTAAAAAGAAGAAAAGGTCATTATAAAGAACTTTTTGAAACAATCCGGAAACAGGGTTTCTCTAAAGTACGAATTGATGGAGAAATACGAGATTTGATGCTTAACATGCAACTGGACAGGTATAAAATCCACGATATTGAAGTTGTTGTTGACACATTGGTTGTAAGAGATCTTTCAAAACCCCGCTTAATCAATAGCTTGCGGCACGCTCTTAAACACGGCAAAGGAGTTTTGTTGGTTTTAAACAATGAAAATGGCGAATTGAAGAACTATAGCAAGTATTTAATGTGCCCCACAACCGGTATTTCATATCCGGAACCCGAACCTAACACTTTTTCTTTTAATTCACCTTATGGCGCCTGTGAGAAATGCAATGGACTTGGTTATATAACAGAAATTGATTTAAAAAAAATTATTCCGGACAACTCCTTGTCAATTAAAGAGGGCGCGATAATACCTCTTGGACCATATAAGAATAGTGCTGTTTTCAGACAAATAGAAGCCCTTAGCGAAAAATACGGCTTTTCAATGTCAGCTCCTATAAGCACCCTTTCAGAGCAACATCTGAACATCTTATTATATGGGAGTGAAGAGGTGCTTTATATCAGTCATGAAATTTCAGGGCTGGCACCAAGCAAAGAATATTTTAGCGGAATCGTTAGTTTTATGCAGGAGTATGATTATGAATCTGCTCCGGCTTCAATACAAAAATGGATCAATCAATTTCTTGATGAAAAAACATGTCCGGACTGTCGTGGAACGAGACTAAAGAAAGAGTCTCGTTATTTTAAAATTGGAGGCAAAAACATTGTAGATTTATCTGTCATGGATCTTTCTGAACTTGCAGAATGGATTGATAATTGTAGCCAATGGCTGGATGAACGTAAACAACAAATATCTTACGAAATAATCAGAGAAATATCTTTACGGCTCAAATTTCTAAATGATGTAGGAATTCAATATTTATCGTTGAACAGATCCTCAAAAAGCCTATCCGGAGGGGAGGCGCAGCGCATTCGTCTTGCAACTCAGATTAGTTCGCAGCTTGTTAATGTTCTTTATATTCTTGATGAACCAAGCATAGGATTACACCAAAAGGATAATCATCGTTTAATTAAATCGATGAAAGAGTTAAGAGACCATGACAACTCCATTATTGTGGTAGAGCACGACAAAGACATGATGAAAGCAGCCGACTACATTATAGACATTGGCCCGGCGGCCGGTGAACATGGTGGAGAAATTGTAGCAACCGGTAATTATGAGGATATTTTAAAGTCAAATTCATTAACGGCAGATTATCTTAGTGGAAAGATAAAAATTGACATTCCGTCAAAAAGACGTATTGGCTCCGGAAAAAAACTGACCTTAATAGGAGCTACCGGAAACAACCTTAAAAATATCAATATCTCTTTTCCTTTAGGAACATTTATCTGTATAACAGGAGTTTCCGGAAGTGGAAAGTCGACACTTATAAACGACACATTATATCCTATTCTAAGCCAGCGTTTTTATCGATCTGACAAACAACCGCTTCCTTTTGATAAGCTAAAGGGAATAGAATATGTTGATAAGGTAATAGAAATTGACCAACAACCAATAGGAAGAACTCCGCGTTCAAACCCTGCCACTTATGTGGGAGTTTTTGATGAAATAAGACAACTCTTTTCCGGCTTGCCCGAAGCCAAAATAAGGGGATATAAATCGGGAAGGTTTTCATTCAATGTAAAAGGCGGCCGTTGCGAAAATTGCAAGGGAGGTGGAGTTAAAAATATTGAGATGAACTTTCTCCCTGACGTATATGTAACCTGTGAGACCTGTAATGGAAAAAGATATAATGATGAAACACTAGAGATTAGATATAAAGGAAAATCTATTTTTGATGTGTTAGAAATGGATGTTGAAACCGCTCTTGACTTTTTTGAGAACATTCCCTCTATTGTCTTAAAATTGAAAACCATGTTGGATGTCGGGCTCGGATACATTAAACTTGGGCAATCATCCACAACTCTTTCAGGAGGGGAGGCCCAGCGGGTCAAACTGGCTACTGAACTTTGTAAAAAAGATACCGGCAATACAGTTTATGTTCTTGACGAACCCACTACCGGACTTCATTTTCACGACATAGACATTTTGCTGAAAGTTCTTTATAGACTTGTGGATATGGGAAATACGGTAATTGTTATTGAACACAATATGGATGTTATTAAAGTGGCAGACTGGATTATTGACCTTGGACCGGAAGGTGGAAAAAATGGAGGAGAAATAATTGCAGCGGGAACACCCGAAGAAATTGTGTCTAACAAAATAGGATATACAGCAGAATATCTTGCAGAATGGTTATAAAATGATTAAAATATGATTATTATTGGGATAACAGGAACATTGGGGGCAGGAAAGGGAACGATTGTTGAATATTTGGTCAAAAATCGCGGATTTAAACATTATTCCGTAAGAGACTATATTGGAAAAGAAATTAAAAAAAGAGGAAAAGAAATAAACAGAGATACACTTGTTGAGGTTGCCAATGATTTACGGGCGAATAACAGCCCATCATTTATTACGGATGAATTATATAAAATTGCGGTTTCTAAAGGAGAAAATGCGGTTATTGAAAGTATACGCACACCAGGGGAAATAGAGTCTCTTAGAAGAAGCAAAAACTTTGTTTTATTAGCTGTTGATGCTCCGGTCGAAATACGTTATCAAAGAATAATTTTGAGACAATCAGAAACAGATCAGGTTTCCAAGGAAACTTTCATTCAAAATGAAAAAAGAGAAATGACCTCTACCGATCCCAATAAACAAAACCTATCAAAGTGTATTCTCGAGGCTGATTTTTTGTTAAACAATGGCGGAAGCAGAGATGCCTTATACGAACAACTTGAAGAGATATTAAATAAATTGTCAATCAACACCTTAAATAATGGAAAATAATAATTATGTTCGTCCATCCTGGGATGATTATTTTATGGAAATTGCCAACACAGTGAGCAAACGTGCCACTTGTGACCGTGGCAGAAGCGGATGTGTTATTGTCAGAGATCGCCAAATTTTGGTATCCGGCTATGTTGGATCTCCTAAAGGGTTACCACACTGTGATGAAATAGGACACCAACTTAAAAAGATGATTCACGAGGACGGTTTGACCACCCAACATTGTGTGAGAACAGTTCATGCGGAGCAAAATGCAATTTGTCAGGCTGCCAAACTGGGAATATCATTAAATAAAGGGACGCTGTATTGTCGCATGACACCGTGTCGTGTGTGTGCAATGTTAATTATAAACTGTGGAATAGAAAGAGTTGTCTGCGAAAAAAAATATCATGATGGGAAAGAATCAGAAGAGATGTTTAAAATGGCAGGCGTTAAGTTGGAATACTTTTCAGAAGAGATTCAACGTTATGATAAACAATAACGAGATAAAAAAGCTCTATTTTACCTTAATTTTTTGACCGGAATAAATTATGGAGGTTTCCGTGAGATTATTTAATTTCATTAATGTTTCAACGGAAATATTATATTGTTTTGCAATTTTATAGAGCGTTTCGCCTTTTTGTATAGTATGATATAAGGGGGGGGAAATAGGGGAAGAGTTTTGTGTAGTATTAACAGAATCAGATTCTATAGGAATTTTTTTCGGAACGATAACCTGTTCTCTTATTTGAGGAAGAGGTTTAATATTAAAATTTTGGGGTTCAAGAGTAAGAATATTTCCGGAAAGTGTTCGATCCTCGAAATTTAATAAAAGTGCCGGATCAAATGTTTCGTTCATGAATCGGCTCTCAAAGTGAAAAGAAGCCAAAGATCCACGGTCAACCCCCCCTGCAAAACCGACAATATGACCGGCTTTGATAATTTGGTCCGGTTTTACATTAATTTTACCAAGATTAGCGTAAACAGTTTCAAGTCCATTATAGTGTCTAACGACTACTATTTTATTATAATCTCCATAGATTTTAGCAACTCGAACAACGCCGTCAAAACAAGCATAAATCGGAGCATTTTCAGGAAGAGAAAAATCAGTTCCGGGATGGAATAGTTTTTTTTGTGGACCGTAATCTACGATTTTTTCTCCTCTACAAGGGAAAACAAAAGGAGTGTTATAAGATTCCACCAATATTATTTTTAATTGACCATCACTAAAGGGAATAGCAAACTGCTTTGATCGCAAGTGTTTTGGATCCCAATGTTGCCCGTATAGATTATAGGCGGGAATCTGATAAGTGTCCTGAATAAAAGATTCAGTAGAAAAATCCATATTTTCCGTATCGTAACAAAAAACCATCGTTGTATCAGCCAGAGCCCTGTTCTGAGCATAATCATCAATATCAATAGTGATTTGCTGTGCTGCACAGCAAATAGAAGACGCCAGAAAAAAAACAGATAAAAGCTGTTTCATTGTTGCGAATATTATATCGACAAAAGTATTAATTATTTTGCAGATTATTAATAATATTGGTCGTTGAATATCCTTCAAGAAAAGGAATAATTTCGACCGTTCCGCCGTAATTAAGAACAAAATCTCCACCCACTACAGATTCAATACTATAATCTCCTCCTTTTACCAATACATCCGGAGTTATCATCTTGATAAGATTCAGAGGGGTTTCATCGTCAAAAAGAATCACAAAATCTACAAATTCAAGCGATGCCAATAACAATGCCCGTGCATTTTGATTATTAACAGGTCTTTTCTCTCCCTTAAGTTTCTTAACGGAATTATCAGTATTAAGTCCGATAATCAAAACATCTCCCAATTTTCTTGCCTTAATCAGGTAGTCAATATGTCCCAAATGAAGAATATCAAAACATCCATTGGTAAAAATCACTCTATTATTATTAAAACACTTCCTTTTTGACTTAAAATAGTCAGCAGAAATTATTTTATTATTAATATGTTTAAGATAATCCATAAGTAAAAAGATATTATATAATCAAACAAATAGCCAATGACGAAATATTATTTTACAGATTTAAGAACTTCTTTTTTTCTATCGTTCAAAGATGCAATAATAAGAGCTGCAATACCAAAAACAATAATCATCATAGTTTGTACCGACCAGCCAATCCAACCGGCAGCTAATCCCGCATTATAATTTATACCATACATTACCAAAACGCCGGCCACTATTAAAGGATAAGCCCCCAGCCCTCCTTGTGCAACCATATAACCAATACTTCCGATAATAAGAACAGTAAAGGCAGGCGCAGGTCCTAAGTTTGCCAAATAATCAAATGCAAAGAAACAGAAATAAGTGCCCAAAAAGAAGAATACCCAAATAAGTATAGTATAAAGGACAAATAAAAAGGGATGTTTTAAATCTTTTATTGAAATCAGTCCCTGAATGATACCCCAGAAGAAATTTTTAATTTTAACAAAAAACGAAATTCTTTTCCAATAATTTCTTGTCAGATAGATTAAAACACAAAACAAAACAAAGGCACCTCCAAGATAAAATAAAGTAGAATTGGTTATCAGAGAAGACCATTTATTCTGGAGCCAGATGCCGAAAGTTAACCCCGTTTCTTTATCAATGACCAAATCCGTCAATAGGGCAGTATTAAGCAAAACGACAAGAATAAGCATTATCAGCCAACACAGAGTGTCAATCGCGCGTTCCGTTACAACCGTTCCAAGGGCTTTTTGAAAAGGAACTCTTTCATAACGTTGTAAGAAAGTGCAACGCAAGACCTCTCCAAGCCGTGGGAAAGCCAAATTGGCTAAATAACAAACCATGACAGAATAAAAAGAAATGTTTTTGCGAACATGATAACCAAGAGGTTGAATCAGGATAATGCTTCTAAGCCCCCTTATATAATGAGCACAGACTCCGGACAGCAATGAAAGTGTGAGAAAAAACCAGCTTAAAGGGTTGTTTATTTTTAAGGCACTGGTTTTTATAGCCTGAATATCTTCCGGAGATAAGTCTTTTACGGAAAACCAAACAAAAAACACCCCTATTCCAAGAAAAATTATCAATTGAATAATCTTAGAAAAGTTAATTTTAGTCTTTTCGTTAGAGGAAGAATTTTTCATGTTATTATATATCGGCAAAAGTACTATTTTTTTTCATAAGAATTAAAATAAGCCAAGCAGATAGCCACCAGAACAAATAACTCCAATGTTTTTTAGCAAGCTAAAAAGAGCGAAAAAACATTATAAAATCCTTTGGGCACAATTCAAACAATCCTTATAACCTGAGTTCGATTATTAATCATCAAGTAATCAATAAATTAAAGAGTTAAAAAGAGTTAAAAAAATAGGTTATATCATAGAATTTTTGTACTTTTGTAGCTGATAACCAAACAATTAAC
>JAEWNB010000176.1 GCA_023392945.1 Bacteroidota bacterium | reverse complement strand
TGTGTACTTTTGCCCATGTTATTTATGTTCGTGAGAAAACAAAAATAACACAAAGGGCTGACTTCTGCAAATGAAATCAGCCCTGTTTTTTATTTGTCAAAAAAAGTTTTATCGGACAGCAATAATTTAATAACAAAAAAAGTAAAATTATGAAAAAAGTATTTTTAATTGTCATCATGGCAATCATGGGATTCAGCACAGCAGCACAGACATCGACAAAAGCAGCAGTTGTTATCCAAACTAATGGAGTATGTAAGACATGTGAAGATTTATTCAGTAAAAATGTTCCTTATTTCAAAGGTGTAACTGACTATAGTTATGACGCCGGCACATCGAAAATGACAGTAACCTATAATCCTAAGAAAACAACGCCCGATGAAATTCGCAAGGGAATCAGCAAGTTGGGATATAATGCAGACAATGTTAAAGCTGATCCGGCTGCCAGAGAGAAACTACCGGCTTGTTGCAAAGTAAGTAAATCAAATAAAAGCGAATCAAAATCGGGTTGTTCCAATCATAAAAATGGCTCCCATTGCGGAAGCCATTAATCGTTGTTTATAGACTTTATTTTTGTCTTTTAGCTTTTAATTCCTGGATTTTTTCATATTGCTGAAGAAATTCAGGAATTTTTGATATTTCAATTCTTCTATTCAGAATAATATCTCTTTTTTCATTTAAAATAAACATTGAAGGATTGCCTGTTTCGTGAATGTTATATGCTGAAAGATAGTCAACATTAGCTACATTTCCGCCAACAATAATCCAGTGATAATGGCTTTCCTCGACATATCTTTTCAGTCTGGCATTATCACAATCATTTCCAATAGAATAAATTTCAAAATTACGAGTTCCTACATTACTAAGGGAGTCGTAAAGAATCTTCAGTTTTTTACTCTCTTTTTGACATGTTTGGCAGTCAGGATCAAAAAACCAAAGAATAACATATTTTTCTTTTAGTTTATGAGAAGAGAACCATACTTTTCCACTTGTATCAGGGATAATCAATTCAACGGCAGGTTTTCCGATCAGGAGAGGTTCAAGATTATTTACCCTCTTCTCATATTTTCTTATCATAGATTCATCCAACCATTTGCACTTATTTTGAAGTTGATTGTTTTTGGCAATATGAACAAAAACGGCATCATGACCAAGTGTTTTGCTGGTTTCAAACTGATAAGAAATCAAATCCACAAAATATCGGTACATTAAGCTGTCAGGTTCTATTTTTTTTAAGAATATGTCAACATAATAATTAATAGTGTCGGACTCCAGATTAAAAAGAATTTTTTTGAAATACTCATTAAACTTCATTTCCAGAACAGGAAGAAAAATAAAACGGTTGTCAGTTAAATCTACATTATCCCAATAGTGGTGCCTATAATAAATAGCCTGAAAATTAGAATCAATGGTGCCGTCAGCTCTTACCGGTGGTTCCGGAACATCGATAGGTAAATAGGCCTTTTGCATTTTTGAAAAGAGAAAATTGGGATTTCTGTCAATGAGTGCTTTAATAAAATCAAGCATTTCAGTATTAATGTCGTCTAACTTCTTAGAATAATAATCAATACTATCCTTAATTCCTTTAAATTGAAATTCCTTTAATTTGTTCTGCCAAAGAGTTGCATCTTTTTGTGCTTCACTCGTTTTTTTCTGAAAAGAAAGCATTTCTGAATTTTCGGGGGAGTTCATAACCGAATAATTAGTCACATTATAGGTTGTATCCATATAATATTCAAAATGCTGATTATGGTCAATAATAAAATTCAGGTAGGGGATTTTTTTAGCAGATACAAGGGTATAGAGTCCATCCTCATAAGTATTATCTCCTTTAAAAATATATTTACCGGGAGAAGCGGCCCGAACGGAATCCTTGAGCATCAATTTATCCCTGTAATGAATTGTTAAATAGACGATTGAATCATTTGCATTCTTGATGTAGAATACAAGTTCGTGTCCTTCATTTGTTTTGGAATTAGCTTTTTTGGAAGATTTTTCTTTTTGTGCAAATAAGTTTGCTGAAGTAATTGTAAAAACGAAAACTAAAGTAATAAGTAAGATTTTTTTCATTTTATAATTGAGAATATTAAAAAACATGAATTAGTTTCCTAATTTTTCATGCAGCTCATCAAACGGAAATTGACGGGCAATTATTTTATGTTTTGAATTAATGATATATATTCCGGGGGTTGTGATTAAATCGAAGTAATCCACAAAATCATAGTTCGGTTCTCCGATAGCATAAGAAACATTAATCCAGGTAAGCTGATTTTTCCGGATAAAATCATCCCATCGATCATAATCATCAGTAATGGAGACTGCATAAATTTCAAGGTCGTAATAATCTTTGTATATGTCATAGAAATCCCTTAATTGAGGGGTCAATTCCACACATTCATCACAGTCAGGATCCCAAAACCAGAGGATAATATACTTATGATTTATATCTTTTGTAGAAATACTTTTATGTTGAGCATCATAGGCAACCAAAGGAGGTACAATTTGTCCGGGAAGAATTTTTCTTTTACGATCAACCTCCTTTTTGAAACGGTTAAAAGAAAATTCATCTAACCAGTCGCAAGTCCCATTTTGGCAATAAGTATCATAAAGATAGACTAATATAGGATCATGAGAAGGGTTACAATCATCAAAAATTCTATAGAGATAGGAAAGACAGTATTTATTGATTTCAGGATTTATTTTAGACTTTGAAATAAAGTTATCAATTTCCCGAATAATTTCATCCGTATTTTGAATTACATATTCCAGAAAGTAATCACTGATACGGAAATCGGACTTTACTCTTAATAAACGGGAATCAGAAAAGTCTACATAATCAAAAAAATGTTTTTTCCAATATTGATATTGAGCTATAGTGTCAAGAGTTACTCCATCAGGGTAGAAAATATCGGGAACTTCAACCTGTAGGAAATTTGCTTTTAAATATTTTGATAGTAATGAATTGGGAGATATCTCAATCATGCTTTTTAAATAGGCAGTTGAAATTTCACCTTTTAGTTGCATCATTTTCAAAAATTCGAAATAAAAAAGGTTTTCGTCGGAATTTATATATTCTCGCTGATTGGCAATAGTATTTAATGAAGTAGAAACGGAAAATGAACGACTTTGATCAATAAGAAAATCCATATAAATATAACCTTCTTTGTTAGTCAATTCATAAAGTCCTGATGGTAATACTTTATCCTCAGAAGTGAAAACTATAAGTTTGCCATTTTTGACTTTGGCACTATCATAAATAATATTTTCAGTTCCGTAATATCCCGAGAGATAAACTACTTTATCTTTCATTCCCTCAATCGAAATCTTTATCTGATATCCGGGATTCTGAGAGAAGGAATAGTATGAAAACAGAAGAGAAAACAGAAAAAAGAGATACTTCCGATACATTTTTTTATATTTGCACCCGATTGGGAGGTTATTGATAGTGCAAAAGTAATAAATTTTTGTAATAATTATCACTAAATTAATCTGACAATATTATGCTATTTTTTAATCACAATTTTTAATGATGAAAAAGAAAAAACTATTTACCTTCCTTTATTATTTTCTTGTCTATATTTTAGCAGTAGGATTTATCTATTTTACTTTTTACTCACAAATTCCGATGCTTCAAAGAAGAACTTTGTTTTTTGCATTGTTATTTTTTGGCTATTTCTATTTATGGAATTCCTATAGGAGTTCTTTCAGATTATTTCAGGGAACTATCGGAAAGAGTAAAAA
>JAEWNB010000170.1 GCA_023392945.1 Bacteroidota bacterium | reverse complement strand
TCAACGATTGTATTTCCTTTAATCATGGACCAGACAGGACAATATTTATCTTCTGCTAAAGCTAAAACTTTTTGAACATCTTCTTCCGAAACATTTGGGGAAGTTATGCATATATTCAGATGAATAGTCTTAAAGCCGGTAGGATGTTCCTCATTTCGCATACCTTGGGCTTGTATTTCAAAATGGGTAATTATTTTTTGCATTCTGCGGAGGAAAGTAAGTAATGCACTACCTATACAGGATGAAAAGCTCAGGAGAAACAATTCTAGGGAAGTATATCCCAGCTCATCGCCAAGCGGGGAGATATAATCAATCGAAACAGGTTCATTATTGTCAACAAATCCCATAAAATGGAGTCTGTCGTTAACAAGCTTAATGGTGGAGTTTAACTCTTTTGATTTGTCGTACATGATAAATATATTTAACAGTTATAAAATATTAATTTTGTATATATACATGCTAAAGAATCAGCTACATAAGTGTGAAAATGTTTTCAATAAAAGTTTGCAAATATAGTTAAATATTGTCATGATTTATTTTCGATAATTTTAATAATTTGAGAATTATTTATCATGATACTTGTTATAAAAAAGCATTTATAATGTCGATAATTCAAGGAATAGGGCTATTTGCGTTAGCGATTGCGGTGTTGTAGCGTAAAGCGCGACGGCGAAGCGAAGCGAGCCGGAACGCCCAAAATATAACCTCGATGATTATTAAGAGATGAAGTTTTATAGTTTTATTTCCGGAGTGTTTCCGATATTAATCTTCACTCTTTTCAAATCTTTATTATTGGAGGAACTTCCGAATAATAATTCATACTTGCCGGGGATAAAAATGAAAGAGGCGCTATCATCATCAAATGAGTAAAAGGATGTTGGATTTATCGATACGTTGATTTTTTTCCTTTCGCCAGCTTTTAAAAAAATTCTTGAAAATGCTGCAAGAGATTTTAAGGGACCTTTTTTATCCTGAAAATTTTTTATATAAAACTGTACTACATCTTCTCCGTCAATAGTGCCTGTATTGGTAATTTCAAGTTCAGCAATGAGGCATATAGAGTCGGGTTGATTGCTATTTCCTTTAGTTATATTGAGAGATATTTTGGGGTTGTCATAACTAAATGAAGTATAGCTTAATCCATATCCGAAAGGGTATAGGGGCTTCTTTTTAAAAAATCTATAAGTGCGATTTTGCATGCTATAGTCATCAAACGGTGGTAACTGATTGGAAGATTTATAAAAGGTTACCGGGAGTCTGCCAGCAGGATTATAGTCGCCAAAAAGCACATCTGCAACTGCAGTTCCGGCTTCTTCTCCACCATACCAAGCATTGACAATGGCATCAAGATTTTTATTTTCCCATGTAAGAGCAATCGCGCTGCCGGTACAAAGGACGAGAATGACCGGTTTACCTGTCTTTTTCAAAACACGGAGCAAATTATGTTGAGCAGTGGGAAGTTCAATATCAGTTCTGTCACCATGGTCAAACCCGTCTATAGAAAGAGGAAGTTCTTCTCCTTCAAGAGAGGGAGACAAGCCACCTACAAAAATGATTACATCCGATTCTTTTGCTTTTGACAGAATGGTTTCAATATTTTCTGGACTTATAGGAGAAGTGAGATTGCAACACTGTTCAAAATAGAAATCACATTCGGGCAATTTGTTTTTCAGCCCTTGCAGAATGGTTACGGTATGTCTCGGGAACCCGTTATAATTGCCCCAAAGCATTGTTGAATCATTCGCATTTGGACCAATAACGGCAATCTTTTTAATATTCTTGTCAAGAGGTAGAATTTGATTTTTGTTTTTGAGCAAAACAATACTTTTTTGTGCCATCAGCAATGCTTGATTTTGATGTTTTGGACAGTCAAGAATAGAAATCGGGATATCTGACCAGGGAACAATTTCGGGAGAGTCAAACATGCCGAGCTTAAATCGGGTGGAGAGCACTCTGGCAAGTTTAATATTAATATCTTCTTCTATGAGATAGCCCAACTTTACGGCTTCGAGAATGGCAGCGCAGCTATTTCCACATTCCAGGTCAACACCTGATTTAAAAGCGTCGGCAATTGCCAATGCTTGGGAAAAGTGTGTTTTATGCCTTGGAATAACGGAATCGGTTTCCCAAAAATCGTTAACAGCCCAACAGTCGGTTACAACAAGCCCATTAAAATGCCATTTATTACGCACTATTTCAGAAAGGAAGTAATTATTGGCGCAGCAGGGTTCTCCGTTAAGTCGGTTATAGGCGCACATTACTTCTCCTACTTTAGCATTTTTAATAAGGAATTCAAATGCAGGCAGATAAGATTGCCAAAGGTCGCGTGATGAAACGATAGCATTAAATTGGTGGCGTAAGCTTTCAGGGCCGCTATGTGCGACAAAATGTTTAGCACAGGCATCTGCTTTGCGGTAATAGGGATGGTTGCCCTGCAGACCATTCACTACTGCCGTTCCCATGCGCATAGTCAGAAAAGGGTCTTCCCCGAAAGTTTCCATTCCTCGTCCCCAGCGTGGGTCCCGAAACAGGTTAATATTAGGTGTCCAGAAAGTAAGTCCGTGGTAGTCCCCATATTCTTTATCCCGTTGTGCTTCATTATATTTTGCCCGAGCTTCATCACTAATCAATGAGAAGGTTTCTAACAAAGCGTTTTCATCAAAAGTAGCCGCAAGTGCAATAGCTTGGGGAAAAACTGTAGCGGTCCCGGCACGTCCGACTCCATGCAATGCTTCATTCCACCAACTATAAGGGAGAATTCCAAGCCTTTCAACAGCAGGGGAGGAGTGTTGCAACATTCCGGCCTTTTCCTCTAAAGTTAACCTGCTTATTAAATCAGCAACCCTTAGATCTATCTCAAGACTACTGTCTTTAAAAGGATAAAGTGATGACTGAGAATAGGAAATAGAATAAAAAAATAATGCTATACAGCAGAATAAACGGATAAACTTCATCTTTATTTAATAGATTATGCAAATATATGAATTTATCAGAAACTCGAACTATCTTTTTTTTCTTTACTTTTGCACCTTTAAAAAAGATAACGATTATAGCCTAATAATTGTCTGAAAGATATTAAAAATAGTATGAGGTTAGGAATTGATATTGGTTCTACAAGTATTAAATGTTTATTAATTGATAATCAGGATAATGTTATATTTCATAAATATGTAAGGCATCAGGCAGCAATATTGCCTCACTTATTGGATTTACTGAAAGAAACTGCACCCTATCTGCAGGATAATCCTGTGCAAATCATGTTTACCGGTTCCATTGGAATGGGCG
>JAEWNB010000116.1 GCA_023392945.1 Bacteroidota bacterium | reverse complement strand
AAGCCGTTCCTCCGGAGTGGGCCATGATGTAGATTTTATCCTTTTTGAAGCGATCACGTAAATAGTTTGTAACTTCAACAGCATCAGAGGCAAGTTGTTCCAAAGTCATGCTTTCAATAGTGACGTCCGGTGAATATGATAAGCCTCCTCCTCGCTCTTCCCAGTAGCAAACTGTAAAGAAATTCTCGATTCCGGTAGGATATTTTTCTACCAGAAAGAACTCCGAAAAGGATGGACCTCCATGAACAAAAAGCAATACCGGATTATTTTTGTCTTTTCCAACAATAAACATCCCTTGTTTTACTCCGCCAATTTCCAGAAATAGTTTTTCGCAAATGCTGTTCTCGTTCTTCGAAGGGTTAATTGTGGCTGAAATTTTTGGTTTTCCCGGGCTAACAAGCAATAGAAAAATCATGATCGCTGCAATAAGCAGAAGAACTACAATTAGAATAATAATAAGCATACGTGATTTTCTCTTTTTAATTTGTTTCATGCAAAGTAATTTTTCTTTTCTTTCATTTCTTTGATTGTTTCCTCTAAACCTTCTTTATAGGATGGATAATCGGGTTTCCAGTCCAACAATCTTTTTGCTTTTGCATTAGATACTTTACAATTCATTCGAATTATTTCATAAAAGTCTTTTCCCAGAACCAATTTGATTATAAATGCCGGAATATGCCCCGGTTGTTTCTTATTCATCAAAGTAGCCATATAATTGGTAAACTCTTCTTGACTTACGGCAGTATCATCAGCTATGATAAACTTTTCTCCAATGGGTAACTTCTCAATGGCTTTAACTATTGCCGATGCTGCATCACTTGCATGAATATTTGGAATATAATTGTCTCCGCTCCCGATAATCATGCTTCGACCTTTCTCCATCATGTTGTACATAAAACGAAAAAGTCCGCCATTGCCATAAATCTTACCATATAGCAACTGTATTACTTTTGGATTTTGTGTTTTGATGGCTTCGTTTACCATATCATCCGTGTCTTTCCCGATTTCAGTCAGTCCTGTCCGAAGGATTGGCCATGTTTCATCTGCAATTTCATTTTTCTCAGTTCTAAAACTCGTTCCTGAAGGAAGAATTATGGGAATCTCATACTCTATTGCTAAATCCATCGAATTGCGAAAAAAATCATTAGTTTCTTTTCGTAATTCTTCCTTACGTTTCTTAGTCATTCTTTGTCCGGGCTTCACACTTGGCATTGCAAGTAATACAATTAAATCCAGTTCCTCCGCCAAATTGCTTTTAAATGTCTGCGGATCTCTTATATCTCCTAAGAGTCCAAAGGCTCCTAATTTATTTATTCTTTCAATTTTATCTGTGCTTCGAGTTAAGGCAAAAACATTATAGCCTTTTTCAACTAATCTTGGCAGTAAATAACTACCTACTAATCCGGTTCCTCCAATTACCAATATGTTCATGGTGTTTCTGGGTTTTAATTATTTTGACACTAACCCCGTGTGGGCATTCAGCGTCGATTTACCAATGAGTGTTAGTTTATTATTCTTTTTTATCGTTTGTTATGTGGATTAGGCTTACAGGGAATTTAGCATTTGTAGGGTCAGTTTATATTTTATTTCGTCATTTATAATTCATTTTCTAATTCGTATGTAAGGTCTATGAGTTCTTTTCTAGTCTTATGATTATTTTCATATTTTAGTTGTTTCTGAATATCAATAAATTTATTCATTAAAGTTGAAAATTTCTCTGTTTGAGTAACTTTCTTTAACCATTCTGCAAAGTCTAATAAATTTTCTTGTTTATTCGAATAATTAAAGTAGTCTATTGCAAATTCAGCGACTTCTAAATTTGACATTTCCAACTTTTCAACTTTTGTTATTTCTCTGTCAAAAAATTTATCAAAAAGATAAGTATTACTTGTAAATGTCTTAAAAGCTTTTCTTTCAGCTTCTTTTGTTCTGCCTGTTTTGAAAAGGATAATTGTCCATTCAAATAAAAAGTCTGGAAATCCACTGTCATCAGGAAAGTTTTTATTAAACCAGTTTAAGTAACGAAGTCCACCTGAATAATCGCCAAGTTGTATATAAAACCTAGGAGGCAAATATCTAAGTCCTTGTCCATCGTGATAATAACCATTCCAATACTTTTTATCAGCTGCTAAAGCTTTTTTTATTTTTACAATTTTATTTTTAATTCTTTCTTCTTGTTTAGGTGTCATGGTCTTTATAGGGAAAAATATTTCAATAGATGTATATTATTACGAATTCTTTCGATATGATTATTGTATTAACTTAAATATTTAAAGTATATTGTCTTTAACACCAGATGCTAAGCCACTTATGGGCATTCGGCATCGTTTTTCCAGCGAGTGTTAGTTATTTATATTTTTCTCGTTTGTCATATGATTTAAATTCATATCGGGTTTAGCGTTTGTCCCCAAATGTTGTTTTTTGTTGTAATCACTAAATTAGATTTTCATCAAGTTTACGTAAAATGTCTTGAACTTCAAAGTTTAATATTGAAAAAGCGAACCATTTTTTTCCTAAGTCTTTCAATGAAGCCCCTAAATGATACACTGTTTTCTTGTCAAGGATGATGAAGCGGTCATGAGACTTATTAAATGGAGTTATTTTAATGCCGGGATATTGAGAACGATATTTTTTTAAGTCAAGCTTTGTCTCTTTGGTCAAAGTCGAACTATAAACGATAGCTTCCACTCCTTTTTGCCTTTTTGACAACATAAGAAGCACACTTTCATCAATATAATTGTCAATAAGGATGATTGATTTCTGAGCCTTTCTGAATAAATTGGTTACAAACAGGTAAGCATCAAACACTTGTCCTTCAAAGAAAATCCCTTCTTTGGGTTTTAATTCGGATTTGATTTGCAAATCAATTGCATCAACTCTTTTTGTTAAAATGGTAAAATTTTCTTCGATTCTATTTATTCTGTTATTAAGTGCATATCCTTTAAGCAAATAGTCTTTTAGTATTTTATTTGCCCAAATACGGAATTGAGTTCCTTGTTTAGATTTTACCCTATAACCAACAGATATTATCACGTCAAGATTAAAATATTCAAGTTTGTTGGTTTGAGTTTTTTCTTTAATAGCACCATGTTGAGTGGTATGTGCAAAAAATGCACACACCTCCTCTCTGTTTAATTCTCCTTCTTTAAAGATATTGTTGATGTGGCGATTAACAACAGTTCTGTTTCTGTTAAACAAAATGCCAATTTGCTCCATGCTGAGCCAAACAGTTTTATTATCAATTCTTACTTCGAGTCGTGTTGAAATTTGGTCAGCTTGATAAATAATAATTTCATCTTTCATTGGGTAGTTAGTTTAGTTTTAAAGTAGTTATTAAGAACCTGGTTGGCCCAAATTCTAAATTGAGTTCCACGAATAGATTTAACTCTATACCCAACAGAAATAATAACATCTAAGTTGTAAAATTTGGTTTTGTTTTTTTTCCCATCACTTGCAGTTAGTAAGGAATCCTTACCAACTGAAATTTCATTAAGTTCTTTTTCTTTAAAAATGTTTGAAATATGTAATGAGACATTATTTCTTGTAGTTTGAAATAACTCAGCCATTTGTGATTGAGTTAACCAAACAGAATCTTCTTCAATTCTTACTTCGAGTCGTGTAGATGTTTCATCAGCTTGATAAATAATAATTTCATCTTTCATAGGGTAGTTTGTTTAGTGTTAAGGTAGTTTATATAGTATTATTCTGTACGCCTTCTTGATTTGTTCCTACTATTTTGTTTTATTCTGGTCCCCTTATATCAGTTGTATTTTTATTTGAGTTTCCAAATGCCATAACACTATGGACAACATGGAAAACGACAAAAAGGATAGAAGGAACCAGATAAAACCAAATGTTATAATGTATATTGATAATGAACCGGTTTACTGTAAATGCAAAACCCACAAGCCAAATTATTGGAGTATATCCCGGACCACAAAATCCTATTAAACTTTTACTCCACTTTGAATTAGGGTAATACATTAATAATAGCCAGGTAAGGAAATAAATAACTACCCCTACAATAAAAATATAAAACCCGATATTTCCGGCGATTTTAGAATAATCAATTTCAGTCATTATAGGCATTAAAAAAACAATTACCCGGAAAAAAGTTTCCCCAACCAATATAATTTTGGGGATGTTTTTATCAAATGTCTTATCTTCAAATACCGGAGGGAGTTTTTTTATAAAAATTAAATTCCACAGAAATATTGGAATGAACAGAATAAAACCATTTGACCCTATATGCTTTAGAAATTCAGTCATTAATTTTCCTTTGTTTTAGATTATTCAAGTTGATATTTTCAATTTCGCGTGTTGCCTTTTATCTTTGAGCAAAGCGGTATTGCATACACCGAGTTGAGTGGTATGTGCAAAAAATGCATACACCTCCTCTCTATTTAATTTTCTTTCTTTAAAGATATTGTTGATGTGGTTACAACCACTGAAAAGACTCCTGTATCGGCAATTTTATATCGCGTGTTTTGTGGCGTTATCTTTTGTTTTTCATTAAAATCGAATGCCAAGTCTTATAGGAATTAACAATGCTTGTTGAGTCATTGTTACACCTGATTTTGCAAAAATATCCACTTTCCCAGACAGTCTGTAATCCAGTCCTATACATAATTCCCCAAGAACAGTTCCTTTCCCGTTTTCATATTGATTCCATATATGACTGTATCCGATTTTTAGGTTAATCAAAGGGGTCAATCTGGTTTTCAATGGTAAATATTCAAAGTCTGAAAATAGGGATATTCCGTTTATACCTTGAAAATTCAAGTATCCTAATCCTATTCCTGCAAATAACTTATTGTTGAAACCAAATCCATTTATAATATTAAAATCAATACCGTTTTTCTCGTTTAAATTGTATCCTTCCCAATTTGGCCCCGGGTCAACATGTATCGTATTAAATAGATACTTAATAAATCCTGCCTCAGCTTTGATTGAATAATTAATCTGTGAGAATCCTTGATTAATAGTCAAAATTGTAATCAACCCAATAATAAAAAATCTTGTTCTAATCATTTAATTCTCTAGTTAAAAACGACTGTTTCTGGGGTTGGGTTATAATGAAGAGTAAACGGTTTATGGCATGGGGTCGTGGTGGTTAGGCGGAGTGCCCACTAATCAGTTTACCCCGACTTGACGGGCAAGGGAAAACCCAAAGTGCCTGACATACACCACCATGACCTATGCCATTTGTTGAACTAAACCTTCGGTAAATAAAGAATTGTGAATATGATAATTTAGCCTCGGGAGTAGTTCAACGTGCAAATGTAATAAGATTTTTTAGATATTCACTTTTAAAATCAAAAAGAATGAATA
>JAEWNB010000078.1 GCA_023392945.1 Bacteroidota bacterium | reverse complement strand
GCCGTTTCATAGCTCCAAGAACCATCGGCATAGGCAATGATTTAGCGAATATCTGCGAGCGCATATTAAAGCGGAGGTGGTCCACAATTTCTCTTTTTGAAGCGACAAAAGCGCCAATTCCGGCCATGCTTTTAGCAAAAGTAGCAAAATAGACATCTATTTCATTTTGAACACCAAAATGTTCGCCGGTTCCGGCGCCGGTTTTTCCCATAGTTCCAAAACCGTGGGCATCATCAATAAGGAGTCTGAAATTAAACTCTTTTTTCAGTGCCACAATTTCGTCAAGTTTACCAAGGTCCCCTGCCATTCCGTAAACGCCTTCGGTGATAACCAAAACGCCGCCATTTTGTTCTTCGGCAAGCTTAGTGGCCTGTTGCAGTTGTTTTTTCAGGCTCTCCATATTATTGTGCTGATAGACATATCGTTTTGCCCAGCACAGTCTAAGACCGTCCATGATACAGGCGTGAGCTTCGGCATCATAGACAATCACATCATGACGAGAGACTAAAGAATCGATAATAGAAATCATTCCCTGATAGCCGAAATTCATCAGATAACCGGCAGGTTTAGAAACAAAATCTGCAAGATCCTGTTCCAATTTTTTATGATATTTGGTATCTCCCGACATCATGCGGGCACCCATTGGGTAGGCCATTCCCCACTCTTTAGCTGCCTCGGCATCCGCTTTTCTCACCTCGGGATGATTTGCCAGTCCCAGATAGTTATTTAAACTCCAGGTTAGAACTTCTTTTCCGTTAAAATGCATTCTTGGAGCAATTTCGCCTTCCAATTGAGGAAACATAAAATAGCCATCGGCACTACCTTGAAATTGGCCAAGAGGGCCCGGAGTTTCTTTTATTCTTTCAAAAATATCTTTCATAACTATATAGGATTTTAATTATTAAAATTACTGAGCCAACATCAGACGAACACTGATTCCGCAGTCAATATTAGTATTACTATAGGTAATATAGGGTTTATTAATAACATGGTCATAATAGAATCTAAGTCCCACCATACTGCTGATTTGGTAATCCGCAGAAACATTAATACTCATGACAAGCATCCCGGCAGTAACCTGATCAACATTTTCTTCAATTTTACGTAAAGTGGTCTTATTATCTTTCAAGCCAAAGCCGAGAGTTAAATTCAAATCGCTCACAACCTGACGTTTCATTCCCGAGAAAATAAATCCGATTTTTAAATCCTTAAAACGATAACCTGAAGAGATAACCAATTCGTTGCCTGAGACATCCGTAATTTGGTTATTGGTAAAACTTAAGGCAACATTTCTTGATTTTTTATATTCAATTTTGATCAAAAGGCTATTTTTCAAAGTCATATCAAAGCCGATCAACGGATTAAATTGTTCAGAAATGGCAACTTGAGCAATATCCTTAGAGGGTATAAAATTTCCCAAAGCATCCATCGCGATAGGATTTCCATAATTATCTTTTGCAAAATTAACATTAGAAGAATAATTCCCGACCGAATAGGTAGAAGTGTAGTTATGTAACAAAGAGAGGCTTTGGAAGTATTTATTAACCCCTTTTAGTTTAGTAAAACCGGTATAATTGAGTCTCCAGTTTGGCAAAGGAATTTTAGGGAACGGAGAACTAACATCTACCTTTTCAGGATTTCTACCTCCGTAGGCTGCCAGGAAAGAGGCAATCAACACTTCCTGTTGGGTGCCGCTATAGCCGACCGGAAAACCGGTAGCAGGATCAATAGCTCCATTAGAATGGGGGTTATTTGCAGAGATTCTGCCTGCAATTTGCTGACGAATATCTCTGAAATTTTGGAACACCTCATCGGCATCCTTAAAGAAGGTCGCCAATCCGACATAAGTCATACTGAAAGAGCCCGAATTTAACGGAGAATAATGATTTAATTTTCCATTGGCATCAGAGCGGAAATATTCAGAAAAACTCTTAGTAAGATTTCGATTAGCCGTAACATCAATTCTAAAATCTTTAAATGGTTCAACAGAAGCTCTTAGATTAATAGTCTGATTATAATTAGATTGGAAAGAAGAATTCAGCAGTGTATCCTTTGTCAGCCACCCGCCGTCAGCGGCCATTTGCCTAATATTGGGCTGTCCACCGAAAACAAAAAGGAATCCGGGGGAGTTATTTCTAAAATTAATACCAAATAGATTGGGAGAATACATATAACCCGGCAGCACTGTTCCATTCCCTTCACTATAACTTATAGAAGCATTTCTCACCATCATCAGGAGACGCAGCGTTCCGTTCAGAATCACTTTTCCCACATTAACCTTGACGCTATCCTTGGCATTTTTTTTATCTTTTCCGGCATCTTCATCTCCATATTCATCCTTCTTATTTGCAGATTTTTTAGAATCTTTTTCCGTAGTAACTTTAGTTGTTGCATTCTTCATTATTCCCTGATTCACTTTTTTAAGATAAGGAATATTGTTATAAAGAGTAACAAGATTAATGGTTCCGGATCCTTGCAGCGTATTTGAATTCTGAATGGTATTACCCAAATAAGCCAACGAAATCGGGGAAGCTGTATGGGTATAAGTACCGGTATATCTTATGTTAGCATTAATCCAGTTAAAAAGTGGTATTTTGTTAATCGGAATCTGATAAGAAGCATCTATTCTTTGGTTAAAATTAGTTGTACGACCTCCGTAGCCGAAACATTTCCAAACGGAATCTCTTTCCGTCCTTGTATCAATAAGTCCTTGCGGTTCATCGATACGGGCAGTTGCCAAGGCTGTATATTCAAACTTAAGAGACTGAGTCAAATCCCATCGCAAGGTATAATTTCTTGTCCAATCAAAACTCTTAACATAGCTGGTATCAATGATAATATTTCCTTTACTTTTGGGGCGCAATTTGAATTCATTCATCTCACGGGATACAGAAGTACGAATGGTAAGATTTCTGGGTAACAGGTAGAAGTTAAAATCCTTAATAATTTGCAACCATTTAGATTTAAGCCATTTTTGGTTGGCTAAAGGTCTATAGTTTTTAGGATTGCTATTAAAAGTATAACCGATTTCTCCATCGTGACTATATTCATTGTCAAACTCGACATCAACATCCCGACTTTTCATTTCGGAATAAGAGTAAGAGAAGTCAAGATTTTCGATATCCCAAGGGCGCATTTTAACAGGTTTATCCAGATTTCTTTCTTTACGGATATTCATCAGATTGACATTCTGTCGTTGCACCATTGTTGTTGTCATTCTTTTAATTGAATCTCTTTCTTCCTTAGAATCGAATGTTTTCAGATCTTCCAGTAATTTAACGTCAGGATTGAGAGGGTTGTATTCCGGGATAGACATATTGATTGAATAGTCGTAGTGAACAGGCACTTTAATATTCCATTTTTCGGGGAAAAGCACTTTTCCTGCTTCAATATTGGTGGCAACGTCAATAGAATAAAGGGTAGCTTGCTGACGTTCGGTAACAGATTGTTCAAGGCTTCCGAAGCCGGGGGTAGAATAGGTTCCGGAGAAAGTCACATCTCCGATATCGGCAAGATTCATCCGCATTCGTCCCAACGCTGCAAAACCTGATTTATCGTCAAAGTCGCAAAGTCGCAACTCATTAACCCAAACCTCAACAGATTTTGGGAGCATATCATCTCCGTCATTAATTGTTCTCTTTTTAGGATTTCTAACTCCGATCATGATCGTAGTCACTTCAGCAAGATTGGGCATACCCAGCACAGTAATCTCATTGCCGTTATCAAGTTTTTCAGAATAGGGCACCAGATTATTTTGATGATGTCCTTCGCGAACAGCCAGGTTACGGCGTTGCTTTACAGAGACTAAAGAGTCAAGGAGAATTTCCATCCTATTAGCTTCGGGCCAAATTCTGGTAGAGTCAGCTCCTACACCCCAAGGGGTAATTTCAACAGGGATCTCATATTCATAGTAATTTTCAGTAAAATCAGATCCCAGACGGACAAAGACTGTTACCTCTCCCTTTCTCACGTCACCTGAGCTAAAAACATCTTCAGCATGGACAAACATTTTCAGTTTATTAAACTGACGCATATCGAAATTGGTGCTTTTATAAATTGCACGGGCATCTCCATCTGCAAGATTTGTAGCTTTCATTGTTAACGACTGTTCATTAACAAGATATACCTGAGTTCCGCCATAGCCTTGTTCTCTTTCAATACCGGGAGGAAGCACATAAGGGATAGGGATTCTGTTGGCATTCTCTTCAAAGCTCACAGTAGCAATATTAAATTCGGTTTCACCATCACCCTGGGCGGGGATATAATCACCTTCCTCCATCAAACTCAAGGAATAGGTTCTCCAGTCGCTTCTTACTAATTCAAACGTAGCGAAACGGCAAATAATGGGTTCTTCAAAATCTTTTAAAAAGAGTCTCAGAAAACGAATAGAGTTAAATCCACTGATATCGCCAACCACCTTGTCCGGATTTTTAATCGGGATTCTAAATTGGTACCATTTAGTAGTGGGGCGGCTCCCATCCGGCAGCGGTTCCGGAACAGCTTCATAAACATCCGTAATATAATTTTCCCCAACCACCATATTGTCAGGTGACAAATTCACCACATACTGATAATACTTCTCATCTTCACTAAG
>JAEWNB010000027.1 GCA_023392945.1 Bacteroidota bacterium | reverse complement strand
AAGATACTGTGAAAACATGCCAGGAAAACCTGCCCTATGTTTATAATGCAGACTACTCTTTTCCTCAGGCAGGAACTTATCAGGTTGTGTTCCCCGGAGCCTCATGGAACGGTTGTGATAGCATTGTCGATGCCACCCTGATAGTGGAAAATCCACAGGTAGTGATTCAACAGCAAGGTGATTACTGCGATCAGTTCTCTGCAAATCTGATTGCCGAAACTGAAGCCCAAGGACCCTCTTTTCTATGGAATGACGGTTCTACCTTAGGCTCTCTTGTCATAACAGCTCCCGGCACTTATTCAGTTACCATTACCGATATAAGCGAGTGTGTTGCCCAGGATGCTATTGTAATTCCGGCCTGCGTTCCCTATATCGTTTTGCCAAATTCTATCACCCCTTCCGACGAGAATGGACTTAACGACTATTTCTATCTGCCACAGAAGAACCTGGTTGAGAAGATTGAATTATCGATTTTTGACAGATATGGCACTATGGTTTTCCACACTTTTGATAAAGAATTTAAATGGGCCGGGGAGGTTAATGGAAAAACCTATTTCAATGCTACCTATAATTATGTAATATATATTACCGATTACAATGGCATAACCACCATTCATAAGGGGAGGTTAACAGTATTATAAATAAACTGCTTAAGTAATTATTATTACACAATAGAGTCACCAAAAAAATTAATTTTAATATTCTTTTCCTGAAATAGCAAGTTAAAAAATAACTTGCTATTTTTGCACGTTCATTGGAATAATAATCTCAATCCTCAAGAATGAAAAAATATTTTTTGATTTTGATATCTGCCGTAGTTATCATGACATCATGTAATTCTGAAAAAAACAAAACAACTTCAACATCTGAAACTGATAAATCACCAATCGAAACCCCTGATTTTAGTGCTGATTCGGCCTTCTTTTTTGTTAAGTCTCAGACCGATTTCGGCCCCAGAGTTCCAAATAGTGAAGCTCACAAAAAATGTGCCCTTTTTCTTAAAGAAAAAATGGAGAAATACTGCGACGAGGTAATCATGCAATCTTTCAAGGCAAAAACCTATGATGGCAATAACTTGAATTGTTGGAATATTATAGCATCCTTTGCTCCTGAAAAAGAGAAACGAATTTTACTGGCATCACATTGGGATTCAAGACATATTGCAGACCATGACCCAGTACTAGAGAATAGAAATAAGCCCATTAGTGGTGCTAATGATGGTGCCAGCGGAGTTGGAGTGCTGATGGAAGTTGCCCGCCAACTTCAACTTAAAAACCCGGCAGTCGGAGTGGATATTATCTTCTTTGATGCTGAAGATTATGGAACTCCAAACAGCGAAAACATCCCGGGTGACTGGTGGTGCTTGGGCTCTCAATACTGGTCAAAAAATCCTCATAAGCAAAATTACAAGGCCGATTATGGTATTCTGCTCGACATGGTCGGCGCAACGAATGCCACTTTCTACCATGAGGGATTATCCTCCCACTTTGCCCCTGCTGTCGTTTCAAAAATATGGAGTGCCGCCTATCGTCTTGATTTCGGGAAATATTTTATTAATGAAGGGGCTAATACCATCACCGATGACCATTATTACATTAATACGATTGCCATGATCCCTATGATTGATATTATTCATCAAGACAAAAATTCAGAAACAGGTTTTTACCCCTATTGGCATACAACTCAGGATAATATCCAAAACATTGACAGTCAAACGTTGGAAGTTGTTGGAAAAACAGTTTTGTCTGTTATTTATGAGGAAAAATAATATTTTGTAAAATTAGCGATCATGAAAGTATTCAAGTTTGGCGGGGCATCGGTAAAAGATGCCAGTGGTGTCCGAAATCTCCAAAATATCCTTTCCCTTTACCCTGATGAAGATATTGTAGTAGTTATATCGGCAATTGGGAAAACCACCAATTTGTTAGAGAAAATTCTGGATGCCTATTACGACCAACCGGATAAAGTGGCAGACTTGATTCATAGCCTGAAAGAAAATCATTATCAGATTGCAAATGAACTAACGGATCAGACAGACCGTATCATTACAAAACTAAATACAGTCTTTGAACAACTTGAAACAACTTTGGCTGAAGAACATTCCGAAAATTATGACTTTGACTATGATCAGATCGTCAGCCAGGGAGAAATAGTCTCAACCAAACTGATTTCCACCTACCTGAATCTTATCGGCATAAAAAACCATTGGTTGGATGCCAGACAATTGATTCGCACTGACAATACCTACAGAGAAGGAAAAGTTATTTGGGATACCACTGTTTCCACGATCCAACATCAGGTTTCAGAAGTATTTAATAGAAATAAGGAACACATCATTATTACTCAAGGTTTTATCGGAGGCACTGCAGAAAGACTGACCACTACTTTAGGGCGCGAAGGATCTGACTATTCAGCGGCAATACTTGCTTTTGCTCTGGATGCCGAAAGTGTAACCATTTGGAAAGATGTGCCGGGACTTCTCAATGCAGATCCTAAACTGTTCCCCGATGCCGTCAAGCTTGATCAAATTCCTTATGAAGAAGCTATTGAGTTGGCCTATTACGGGGCTACCATAATTCATCCCAAAACCCTAAAACCTCTCCAAAATAAAAAGATTCCTTTATATGTAAAACCCTTCTTTGCTCCCCTTGAAAATGGATCAATTATTGACGATCATGAACTAAAAAATCCAACTCCTTCCTATATTTTTAAAAACAACCAACTCCTGATTACACTATTTCCAAAAGATTTCTCCTTTATTTCCGTAGAAAATCTCTCCGAAATATTTTCTATTCTTTCTTTAAATAGAATTAAAATTAATCTGATGCAGAATTCTGCTCTCAGCTTTTCTTTTTGCATGGATAATAAAAGTCATCAGGTTGAGCACATTATAGAGCAACTTTCTAAGAATTATAAAGTTAAATATAACGATGCCGTTCAATTAATCACTATTCGCCATTATTCGGCCGAATCTTTGGACAAAGTGCTGAAAAACAGGGAAATTTTGGTTGAACAAAAAAACAGAACTACTATTCAGCTTATTATCAAATCCTAGTACATAACATATATAGGTATCCTTTTGCTGCTTACTATTGTTCTATACATTCGTTAATCATCTTTACAGCCTCAATATTTCTGGGTGAAACAATATCTATCCAACCTGATTCAATGGGATATACTCTTTTATTAATAACTGCCGACAATTTAGTATAAGGATATTGCTTGCAAAAAACATCCATATCTTCTTTTCTGATAATAATAATGTCAGGGTCTTTTTCAAAAAGATATTCCCGACTTATATTCCAACCTGAGAGAACTTCTCCAATGTTTTTTCCTCCTGCCAGGGTAATGATTTCGTGAATATGAGAATCTTTCGGAGCAGTATAATCACCCGAATCCCCAAACCCTACCACATAATATACGGTTGGTCTCTTTTCCTCCGGAACAACCGGTATTTTTATATCGGAAAGATTCTTCTTTAACAGCCCGATCTGCTCTTTGGCAATTTCTTCCTTATTCAATATTCTTCCCAAAACTTCCAAGGCATTAAAAATTCCGGTTATGTTATTTTCCTCCTTCAAAGCTATTACCGGTATTCCCACTTTTTCAATTTTCTCAACATCCTCTTTCTGCACTATTGAACCGATTAAAACAACATCGGGGTTCAGTTCCACCAGTGTTTCAATATTAAAATTTTGCATTCCGCCAACCTTTTTTATTCCGGCAGTTTGAGACGGATAATTGCAAAAATCAGAAATCCCGACCAGCTTTGCTTCACCCTGCAATAAAAAAATCATTTCCGTAATACTCGGTGACATGGAGATAATTCTCAACGGTTCTTTTTCCAGTACCACTTTCCTCTGATAGGAGTCAACCCATTCAAAATAGTTCCCTGTTTTCACTTTTTCGGGTGAATGACAAGAGAATAGAAGAAAATTTAATACAATTACTGATAAAAAAAAGAAATACCTAAAGAAAGATCTGTTTAAAGGTAGCACAACAGTTATTTCAATAAAAGTTTATTGTAGCTTCTTAAGCTTTCCAATACGTTGGTTTTCACATGAATAAAATCATCTGCACCGGCATTTTTCAATACTTCAATAGCTTCTACAGGATTTCCGGCAACAACAAAAGGAATGGAAGAATTTTTCTTCTTCACGGCAGTGACAGCCTCAACTCCCAATGTGGCATATTCTTCATCGGAACTACAAATCACGATTAAATCGGCTTTGGCATCAAAGGCAGTTTTAACACCTTCTTCAACAGTATCAAAACCGGCATTATCCATAATTTCATATCCCGCACATCCAAAGAAATTGGTAATAAAACCGGCTCTTGCCTGACGCATTGCCAAATTACCCACCTTCAACAGGAATACTTTGGGTCTGCCATTCTTCTGAGAATATTGTTCTGTATGCAGACGGATTTCCTCAAAAGAGATTGCTCCACGGTATGATTTAAGCCCCGGACTATCACATTGTGGTACCATTTGAACTTTATCATACATCATCTCCCCGGTATTGGGATATTGATTGGTCCCGAGTAAAATATACTTACGGGTAGCGATGTCCATGTCACGTTTCTGACAACTCTTTTCAATGTCTGCTTTTACTTCTCCTTTTTCAATCAATGCAATCATTCCCCCTTCCATCTCAATATGGCGAAACAAATTCCAGGCATTCTCGGCAATAGAGTCGGTCAGATTTTCAATGTAATAGGAGCCAGCGGCAGGGTCAGCCACTTTATTAAAAAAAGCTTCTTCCTTAAGAATGACTTGAATATTGCGGGCATTTCTTCTGGAGAAATCATCATCCGGTTTATAGGCAACATCAAAAGGTTTCAGAGAAATAGAATCTACACCTCCTATGGCAGCAGCCATTCCCTCGGTAGTGCTTCTCAAAATATTTACATAGGGATCATAAATAGTTTTATTCCAGGAAGAGGCAACCGTGTTAATATAGAGTTTATAGGCATTCTCATTCTGAGGCTTATATTGGTCTAAAATGGTAGCCCACAACAGACGGGTTGCACGGAATTTGGCTATTTCCATAAAATAGTTGGAACCGACAGAGAGTGTCATCTGCATTTTAGAGGCAACCTTCTCAACCGGTAAGCCTTTAGAAACGCCATAAGCCAGATATTCGTTTGCTATTCCCAATGCATAGCCCACCTCCTGAACAATGGTGGAACCGGCATTATGCATAGCCAAACCGTTTACATTGATAACCTTGAACTCAGGCATATCCTCCGTCATCTTGATCAATTGGAGGGCCTTATTGAGGTCTTCTTCTTTTGAGCTATAAAAACGATTGTTTTTAAGACAATAGATAACGGCATCAAAATCAACAGAACCTTTAATTTTATCTTTATTAAATCCTTTTTCAATAATATAGTCTTTGAAAAGAGCAACTAACGACACATAATCTGAAGCATGATTAAACTGAATTCCGTTCTTTTCTAGATCCAATCCGGCCAACAATGAGGAAAGTTCTTCATAATTGGAAATCTTTTTCACATTAAAGGCAATAATAGTAGCCCCTTTAAGAGCAGCATCTTTAGCAATTTCATTTGCTTTCAACGGGTTGGTCTCATTTATTTCCTGCACAATTTCCCAATTGTTTTCAGAAACCCTACTCCCGCGAACGTATGGGAAATCATCCGGAAGTGAATCCAAATAATCAATATTTGTTAAATCCTCAGCCCTATAGTATGGCCGTACTTTAAATCCTTCATCTGTACGCCATATTAATTTCTTTTCATAATCTGCCCCTTTAAGATCGGCATTCACAACATCATTCCAACTTTCAGAAGAAACGGGAGGAAATTCACTAAATAATTTTTGATCACTCATAGCCATTATATATTAATAATTTCGGCTGCAAAAATAACATTTATTACTCAAAACTTGCCCTATTTGATGGAACTTTTTTTCAATCATGGTAAAACCACGACAAAAGGGAGGATAATATCCAATAATTATTATTGTAATCCTCAACAAATATCAGACAGCCAGTATAACCAAAACAATAAATTTGCTGTATAAAAAGTAAACGGTCCAATCCATTCTTACACTAACAGATTAATAGCTTATTGAAAAAGATCAGGGGAAGTTGACAATACAGAAAAACCATTATCTTTGTCCCTCATTAACAACCTGCCGATATGGCTACCGTTAAGTTTTATAATACAAATCCCGTCAATGAGAACTTAATAAATATTAATTCTCTGCCGAATAATTGGGGTAAAATATTAGCTCATGAAAGAGGTCATTTGGCTTATATTATTCCGCTTCACTTAAAATATATGAAATGGTTAGCAGACAATGGATACCTTAATAATCCAGCTTATAATACACATAATTCTAACGATCCTTCCGTGAAAGAATCACGGGAGTATGAAAATAATTACATTTTTAATATTAAAAATTAGAAACAATGAACAACAGCGTTATTTTTGTTATTGTGCTATTCCTTGCAAATTTATTTCTTGTAAATGATCCAATATTTTGTCAAAAAAATCCTTTTGATAAGAAAAAAATAGAAATAGAGAATCGATATGATGATGAATTGAATAAAACACGAACTTATTCACCAGAAACTGCAAAAATGAAAAAAATTGTAAAGGACACCTTAAATGCTGATTCTGCGATTTTTGTTTTATATTCTAACGGGCAGGTTTGTTCACAAACACTTTATTCCAGTGGAATAAAAAATGGGATTTATAAGGAATATTATTCAAACGGACAGATACGAAAAATAGATTTGTATAAAAATGGCTATATTGATAAAGACTTCGAAGCTTTCCCTTTTTACTATGGAAAATTTTGCTATTTCTACGGATTTAAAATTTATAAGCGAAAAGATATCATTTATAGTTATGATGGAACTCCCTCTTTGATTGTTTTTATGGGAATTTATGATGGGAAAAAAGTAGAAATAAATATTGAATTTGTATATGGAGTTTTATTTGGAGCTTGGATTTACAACAAAAAAAATATTTTAATCAAACAATTTGATTGGGATCTCAATACAGAAACATGGGTGGCTCCTGGGGTAAACCATGTTCTTTCTAAAGAAGCACGTCGATACTTTAGAAAACTTTTTAAGAAAGAGGGAATAATCACAATTATATAATTTTTTGAATAATAAAAAATTGTGTTTTGAATAAACAGGAAGGATTTTATTGGTTTGATATGGGATTACAAATGGGAACAGAAATCTCATGGTATTATTATAAATTATTTAAAGAATTTGGCCATGAAAAGAAAAGCTCTAAATAAAACCTTAAAAGAGATGCTACTTGTTTTTGTGGGAGTGTTTGTAGGTGCATTCTTTCTTATTAAATTTTGTGGACATATTGTCACTATTCAACCCGGATCAGCACCTCATAAATGTGAATGTATTTCATATAAAGAGGTAGCTAAAGATTTTCATTTTATATTGTTTAGTTCATCTGTTTCAAGTCTTCTTTATTTGCTCTTAGGTTATGAATACAACTTAAATAAGCTCAAAAAAGAGGAAGAATTAAGAAAAATGATAGAAGAGAAAGAGGGGAAAGAACAAGAAGAAAAAAAAGATGAAGAAGGAGGTGTTGTATAAAAACCATTATCTTTGTCCCTCATTAACAACCTGCCGATATGGCTACCGTTAAGTTTTATAATACAAATCCCGTCGTTACCTCCTACACCGACTACTATCCTTTCGGCTACCCGATGCCCGGCAGAAACTGGAACGGCACCGATTACCGGTTCGGGTTTAACGGCCAGGAGAAGGATAATGAGATTTACGGGGAGGGGAAAAGCTACACCGCAGAATTTTGGCAATACGACAGCCGGCTGGGAAGAAGGTGGAATTTGGATCCTCTCGGGAAACCGTGGGAAAGTTCTTATGCAACTTTTGCCGACAGTCCGATAATGTTAATTGATCAATCCGGATTAGACACAATTTTGCCAAATGCGAAAGGTAAAGGACTATATTTACCTGATATTGTTTCAGATATTAAATATTATACTTCTGATAAAGCCATAGGACAAACAACAGGCAAAGAATATTCAATAACAAAGGGAGGTATTGAAAGCTTTTCTATTGATGATAAAAAATATAGTGCAACTTTTAATTCAGAAACTTTTGAATTTTTAGGATATAAAACTTTAGAAGGAGAACTCTATAATCCAGATGATTATTTGCCGGATCTTGTGAAACAAATTGCATTTAAAAATAATACTACTCCCGATTTAATCTCTTTTTCTGCAAATCTAGCAACCGCAATGGTTCTCTCTGTAAATGCTAATTGGGCTATTAATAGACTAAATAATGGCAATGATATTTCTTGGTTTTATACAAAAAACGAAGCACTGGGATGGGGATTTGGAGTGGATTGGGGGATAAATATAACTGAATTATATTATGTAGGACCAAAACCATTATGCATGGTGACAAGTGATGATGTTTTAGGGGATTTTTCTTCTTTAAGTCTAAATTTTATATATGGGAGAGGAAATTATAAAGGATATGATAAAGCCGGAAATATTATTTGGAAAGGAGTATCAACAGGATTTGGATTTGGATTTGGATGGCTATTTGAACAAGGAACAACATATAATGATAGATGAAAAACGATGTTTTAAAGAAGATTTTATATTTTCTGTGTGTTTTTATAATTCTTGCAGGGATTTTACTTATTGGAAAATTATATAATAAAAAAGAATCGGTAGAACAAAAAAATATTGCTGAAAAATTTATCAATCTTGAGTTTAATGGTGTTATTACGAACTATGAAAAAATCCCAAGAGGAATGAATTTGTGGATTGATAATAAATATATTTTATTAGGATTTTCCGGAACATGTTTAAATGAAAAAATTTCTATAAATGACTCTATTGTGAAGAAAAAAGGAAGTGATTTGTTTTTTTTATTTAAGCGAAATAGTCGTAATCAAATAGTTGATAGTATTGTTATAGAAACAGGATACATAGAAAAATATAATATTCCCCCTCAACAGTAATTATAAGTAATATGAATATTCTGGAACAATCTGATAATGCTTCTATTGGAGAAAAAATAGAAGCAAATTTGCAGAGCCGGTAGACGAAAGAGAGCGATGCCGGAATTGTTTAGCGCGAGGGATTGAAGTGGAAACGCCGTAAAGGCGGGGAATTCACTACAATACCCGGTGCAAATCGAATGTTGAGTTTTGAATTTTAAATGCTTAATGTTGATTTTAGCAAATTATTGAGAATATCGCCGACGGAAAATCATTGAGTGGAAACTGAAGTTTTTGGATTTTATTCCCAAAACTTTGTAATTCTTTAAAGTTATTGGATTTCATTCCCAAAACTTAATTATTATTTGCAACAATACTTTTAATAAAACAAACTGTCAGCCTCCCCGAAATCATACAGCAAGTATAACCAAAACAATAAATTTGCCGTATGAAAAGTAAACGGAGATTCAATTCGGAATTTAAGGCGAAAGTTTTCCTTGAAGCCCTTAAGGAGCAATTAAGGCTTTCAAAAATGGGTATGTGAACTCGTATCTTTTAAACCTAATTTGTATTGAAAAACATCACGAAAAAGGGAGGATAAACTTGCGACAGGTCGCGGCAAAATTTCTTCTAGTATTAAAATAAATTTCTTCTAGTATTAAAATAAATTTCTCCTTTATTAAAATTTATTTCTCCCGGTATTAAAATTTTCTTCCGCAGGTGGGCAGTATAATAAGTCAGAGTGAATAAATGTTTTCCAGCAAGTCGAATATATATTATGTAAAGTAAATTTTGTATTTTTGCAACTCCATAGACTAAAATTCCAATCTTTAAATAAACATAACCATAATAATATAAAACAATATACCAATGAAAAAGAATTTTGTGATCATACTGCTTGCCTTAATATGCATTGTTAGCTGTGAGGCTCAAGAAAAAAATATTCCTATTAATGCATTACCTGTGGGATGTGTTGATTTTATAAACAATCATTTTCCCCGCACAGAAATTAAATATGCCAAATTGGATGCCGATATTCCAAACACTTATGAAGTCACCTTAAATAATGCCACTAAAATAGAATTCAATAAAAAAGGAGAATGGGTTGAAATAGATGCAAACATGGGAAAAGTTCCCACGGAACTCATTCCCACTCCCATCAAGGAATATGTCAGCACCTATCATCCCAAAGTGGCGGTCAGCAAGATTGAGAAAGAGTTAAATACAACCAAAATAAAACTTTCGGACGGGACAGAACTTGAATTTAATAAGACCTACCAAATTATAGAAATTGATCACGATTAAAACTAATACAATATGAAGAAAATCGGAATCCGGGAAGAAGATAAATATGTAGCTGAAAGAAGAGTCTCCATTACGCCGGATCATGCAAAACGCTTACTTGAGAAACATCAGATTGAAGTACATTTCAAACCTTCCAAAAAGAGAATTTACCGCGATGAGGAATTTCTGGCTGCCGGCTGTAAAGCCGACGAATCCCTGACCGACCCCGACATCATATTCGGAGTCAAGGAAATTCCGATTAATTCCTTTGAAAAAAACAAAACCTATATTTTCTTTTCACATGTCATCAAAGGGCAACCATACAATATGCCCATGTTGAAAAAAATGATGGAGATGGAATGCAATCTCATTGACTATGAGCGTGTAGTTGATGACAATAACCGACGTCTTATATTTTTCGGACGTTTTGCCGGATTGGCAGGCACCATCAATTCTTTATGGTCATTGGGGCTCCGACTAAAAGCTCAGGGTATAGACACTCCCTTTTTAAAACTTAAACATGCCATAGAATATCACTCCCTGAAAGAAGCACAGGAAGCCATCACTATAATCGGGAAAGAAATTAAAGAAAAAGGATTGCCCAAAGAGATTTGTCCATTGGTAATTGGCATTACCGGATACGGAAATGTTTCCAAAGGAGCACAGGAAATCACGGATCTGCTGCCGATTCAGGAAATCAGCCCTGCAGAATTGCTCACTCTCAAGGGAAAAGAAGCTAACTGCAAAGTGATTTATAAAGTGGTTTTTAAGGAAATTGATATGTTTAAAAAAATGGATGGCGGAGAATTTGATTTGCAGCACTTCTTCCATAATCCTACTGAATATAAAGCCGATTTTGAAAAATTCATTCCGGCTATTTCCGTTTTAATAAACTGCATTTATTGGGACCATAATTTTGATCGTATTGTAAAAAAGAACCACTTAAAAGAGCATTGGAAAGAGGAAGATTTTAAACTCACCGTCATAGGAGATATTACCTGCGACCCATACGGCTCAATAGAAGCGACTCATAAAGGCACCGATATAGAAGATCCTATCTTTGTCTATCATCCTGAAACAGAAATTCCGACATTCGGTCACACCGGAGAAGGCATTCTGATAATGGCAGTAGATATTCTGCCGAGTGAACTCCCACGTGACTCTTCCTATGCTTTTGCTGATGCATTAGAGCCATTTGTTGCGGCAATTGCCAACTGCGACTATGCATTGCCATTTGAACAACTCACCCTTCCCATGCCCATCCGCAAAGCTATGATTTTGCACAAAGGCAAGCTGACTCCCGATTATCTGTATCTGGAGAAATTTGTAAATTCCATTTAATATATAAAGATTGTCAAAGCGTATTACCATTATCGGTTCCGGAAATGTAGCCTCCTGGTTTACATTTAAAATGAAAAAAGCAGGCTATTCCATTTTGCAGGTTTACAGTGCTACTCTTAAAAATGCACAATTGTTGGCAGACACCTGCGGAGCTGAGGCAATTGACGACCTTGACAAATTAAGATACGACAGCGATCTGTTTCTATTCTCGGTCAAAGACGACTATTATGAACCATTACTCCGTCAGCTTACCCAGCAACTGCCCTTTGCAGTTCATACTGCAGGCTCTGTCAGCAAAGATATCTTTCAGGGGCATGCCCAAAGATACGGCGTATTGTATCCTTATCAGACCATTTCAAAGAAGGCAGATTTCGACCAATTAGAGGTTCCCCTCTGTATTGAAGGAGACTCCATCGAGACTTCTGCCATTTTAACTGAATATGCCCGGGCAATTTCATCCATCACCTACCCTATTGATGAGCAGCAGCGTTTTCAGTTGCATTTGGCAGCCGTCTTCGCCTCAAACTTCACCAATGCTCTCTATGGAATAGGATATGAAATCTTGGCAAAACACCATATTGATTGGAACATCATCCTTCCCTTGCTTCAGAACACTTTAGACAAAATCAAAACAGTACCTCCAAAGGAATCCCAGACAGGTCCGGCATATAGAAATGATACCAAGACTATTCAGAAACAACTTGACGCCATTGAGGAGGAAGAGTTGAAAAAAATCTATAGTATGCTTACTGAATGGATAAAAAAAAGCAATCCCAAAAATTAAAACAAATCAGATAGAATGAATAATTATCGTGAAAGACTGAACAAAATAACCACCTTTATTTTCGATTTTGACGGAGTCTTGTCTGACGGCAAAATTTATGTATTACCTGATGGTGATCAGGTAAGGGCTACCAGTGTCAAAGACGGATATGCAATACAATATGCTTTGCGTCAGGGATATCGGATTGCCATCATTTCCGGAGGTGTTTCAGAGACTATGAGATTGCGTTACCAATATTTTCCTCAAATAGAAATATTTCTAAAAGTAAGGGATAAAGTAGAAGTATTTCAGCAATACCTCAGCAAACACAATATCAAAGAAGAAGAAGTTCTCTGTATGGGGGATGATCTTCCGGATTACAAACTCATGCAGTTGTGCGGGATTAAATGTTGTCCTGCGGATGCCGTTCAGGAAATAAAAGAAATCAGCGATTACATCTCTTACCAGGGTGGCGGACAGGGATGCGTAAGAGATGTCATAGAACAGACGCTCAGGGCTCAGGGAAAATGGTTTGGAGAAGAAGCTTGTTTGTGGTAAGAGAATGAATATGGAAATAATGGCATTAATATACCGGAATTTTAAAAAATAAAGAGAAGTAACACCTTAATCGGCCAAAAAAAAGAAAAATAAATCAACGAAACATTGTTAATAAGATAAACAAAAGGGGTTATAATCTTTACGAAAGACAATAAAATCATTTTTTTTACTTTTTTTTCCTAGTTAATGGTATTTGTATGAAAATATTTTATATTTTTGCCGCCAATTTGAATTAAAAACCCGGGAGGAAAACATTGATATCAATATTGGATTAGGAATCAGGTTTTTAACCCGCAAAAAATAACGAAAAAACAATGGGTGCAAGAAAAAGATTAGCAGCAGAAGCTAGAAAAGAAGCCAAGAAAAACTTATACGTGGCACGATTAGTTGACAATCCCACCTCACCAAGGAAGACCAGAATTATGGCAGATGTCATAAGAGGTAAAGATGTTGACTATGCTATGAATGTATTAAAATACAGTCATAAAGAATCTGCAGAAAAACTTCTCAAATTGTTGAAATCAGCAATTGCGAACTGGCAAACAAAAAATGAAGGAGTCAGACTTGAAGATTCTCAGTTATATGTAAAGACCATCATTGTGGATAGTGGAAGAATGTTAAAACGGTTACGGACAGCTCCTCAAGGTAGAGGATACCGTGTAAGAAAGCGTTCCAATCACGTTACGATTATTTTGGATAATAAAGTAAATAATAATATTTTAGAAGAAAATCAAAACAACAAATAAGTATGGGTCAAAAAGTAAATCCGGTAGGTTTAAGATTAGGAATAATCAGAGGATGGGATTCTAATTGGTTTGGCGGCAATAATTTCGCCAATAAATTGGTCGAAGACGACAAAATTAGAAGATATTTGAACGCGCGTTTGTTCAAAGCCGGAATCTCAAAAATATACATTGAAAGAACACTAAAACTCGTAACGGTTACCATAAACACGGCACGTCCCGGTTTAATTATCGGAAAAGGTGGTACGGAAGTTGACAAACTTAAGGAAGAGTTGAAAAAGATCACCAACAAGGAGATTCAGATCAACATTTCAGAAGTTAAACGTCCTGACATTGACGCTGTATTGGTTGCGCAAAACATTGCCAAGCAGATAGAAGGTAGAATTTCATACAGAAAAGCCGTTAAGACTGCCATTGCTTCTACAATGAGAGCAAATGCCGAAGGAATTAAAGTTTCCGTTTCCGGACGTTTAGGCGGAGCTGAAATGGCAAGAACCGAGCATTTCAAAGAAGGAAGAACTCCTTTACATACCTTAAGGGCAGACATTGACTATTCAACAGCAGAAGCTCATACAACTTACGGTCGTATCGGATTGAAAGTATGGATTTGCAAAGGATTGGTTTATGGAAAGAGGGATTTATTCTCCATTAACACTGAGAGCAAAGATCAGAAGAGCGGTGGTGCTAAGAGAGCTCCAAGAGGCGGTGGAAGAAAGAAATAAAATAGAATAGAAAACGGTAAAAATATAGAACAATGTTACAACCAAAAAAGACTAAATACAGAAGGCCGCAAAAGGGGAGAATGAAAGATATCACCAAAAGAGGAAGTGAAATCGCTTTTGGTTCTTTCGCATTAAAGACCCTCGATCAAATGTGGCTTACAGGTCGTCAAATTGAAGCAGCCCGTCAAGCTATCACACGTTATATGAAACGTGAAGGTCAATTATGGATACGGGTATTTCCGGACAAACCGGTAACCAAGAAACCGGCTGAAGTACGTATGGGAAAAGGAAAAGGAGCTCCTGAATATTTCGTAGCCAGAATTAGTCCGGGCAGAATTTTATTCGAAGCCGATGGCGTATCTTTAGAAGTTGCCAAAGAAGCCATGCGTTTAGGTGCTCAGAAATTACCTGTTCACACTAAATTTGTAGTAAGAAGAGATTATTCAGAAGAAATTTAACAGCTATGAAACAAAAAGTCATTGAAGAACTTTCAACAACAGAAATCCTTGAAAGATTGGTAGAAGAAAAACAACAACTGGTAAAACTGAAGCTTAACAACGCAGTTTCTCCTCTTGAAAATCCTCATAAGATTAAAGAACAGAGAAGAACTGTTGCAAGATTAAATACAGAAATCCGTAAACGTGAATTGAAGGCAACTCCTAAAAAATAGAGACAAATGGAATTAGAAAGAAATAATAGAAAAGTCAGAGAAGGTCTTGTTACCAGTAACAAAATGGAAAAATCTATTGTTGTTAGTGTGGAACGTAAATTAAAACACCCCAAATATGGTAAGTTTTTGAAAAGAACTACCAAATTGGTTGCCCATGACGAAAAGAATGAGTGCAACATTGGGGATAAAGTAAAAGTTATGGAAACCAGACCCTTGAGTAAAAACAAGTGCTGGCGTTTAGTTGAAATTATAGAAAAGGCAAAATAGTTATGGTACAACAGGAATCAAGATTACTAGTAGCGGATAATAGCGGCGCAAAAGAAGTATTGTGTATCCGTGTACTCGGTGGAACTAAAAAACGTTACGCCGGAGTAGGTGACAAAATAATTGTTACCGTTAAAAGTGCTATCCCATCGGGCAATGTTAAAAAAGGAACAGTATCCAAAGCTGTTATCGTTAGAACAAAAAAACATGTCCGCAGAAACGATGGCTCATATATCAGCTTTGATGACAATGCTGTGGTATTGTTAACTCCCGCTGACGAATTACGCGGAACCCGTATTTTCGGGCCCGTTGCTCGTGAACTTCGTGAAAAACAATATATGAAAATTATTTCATTAGCTCCTGAAGTTCTTTAAAACACATTCCCATATTCCTTAATCGGATAATGGATCAAAAAATGAACAATTGACAAAGACCAATTGATATTAAAAACAAAAATTAACAACGATGAAAATTCACATTAAAAAGGGCGATACCGTGAAAGTAATAGCCGGCGATTCAAAAGGATCGCAGGGGAAAGTACTGAAGGTGGAAGTATCTAAATACAGAGCCATAGTTGAAGGCGTTAATTTAGTAACTAAGGCTACTAAAGCTAATGCAAAAAGCCCAAACGGAGGTCTTATTAAAAAAGAAGCTCCGATTCATATCTCTAACCTGATGTTGGTTGATGCTAAAGGCAACGCAACCAGAATAGGTCGAAAACTTAACGATAATGGCAAATTGGTAAGATATTCTAAAAAGACTGGGGAGGAGGTTAAATAATGTACACTACAAGATATAAAGAAAAATACGAAAAAACAGTAATCCCCGCATTAAAAGAACAATTCGGATTCACTTCCATAATGCGTGTCCCCAAAATCAAAAAAATATGTCTCAATCAAGGTTTGGGAAAATTTGGAATTGCTGACAAAAAGTTAATTGACTTGGGTATTCAGGAAATGACTATGATTGCAGGTCAAAAAGCAGTATCAACCAAATCTAAAAAAGATATTTCCAACTTCAAACTAAGACGCGGCATGCCTATTGGTGTTCGAGTAACTCTTAGAGGAGAAAGAATGTATGAATTTTTAGATCGTTTGATCTCAGTTTCAATTCCCCGTATCAGAGATTTCAGAGGTATCAATGATAAAGGCTTCGATGGAAAAGGTAATTATACTTTGGGAATTCCCGAACAAATTATTTTTCCGGAAATTGACATGGATAAAGTGGCAAAAATAAATGGGATGGATATCACATTTGTAACATCAGCCCGTAATGATAAAGAGTGCTTAGCCTTATTAAAGGAATTTGGATTACCATTTAAAAATCAAAAATAAAACATGGCAAAAGAATCGTTAAAAGCAAAAGAAATTAAAAGAGCAAAGTTAATTGCCAAATATGCCACAAAACGTGCGGAGTTGAAGAAAACTATCAATAGCGATGACTATGAAGCTAAAAATGCTGCTTTGATCGCATTACAAAAATTACCGCCCAATTCTAATCCTATCAGATTACACAATCGTTGTAAATTAACAGGTCGTCCAAAAGGATATATGCGTCAATTCGGCGTTTCCCGTATCAATTTCAGGGAAATGGCCTTAGCAGGATTAATCCCGGGTGTAAAAAAAGCAAGTTGGTAAAATTATTTAAAGAAAAGAGCAGTTATGAATACCGATCCGATATCAGATTATTTGACACGAATGAGAAATGCCATCAAGGCTAATCATAAAGTGGTAGAAATCCCCAGCTCAAAAACAAAAAAAGAAATCACTAAGATTTTATTTGAAAAGGGCTATATATTAAATTATAAATTTGTTGATGACGTTCATCCCGGCAAAATCATGATAGCATTAAAATATCATCCTGCCACGAAACAGTCAGCAATTATAAAACTCCAACGCATAAGTCGTCCCGGACTGCGTAAATATGTAAATGTAGATGAATTGCCTTCTGTATTGAACGGCTTGGGAATTGCCATCATTTCCACCTCTCACGGTCTAATGACCGATAAAGAAGCAAGAGATCAGAATGTTGGTGGCGAAGTTATTTGTTACGTCAGCTAATAAGGAGGAAAGAACAATGTCAAGAATAGGAAAATTACCCATCGCTCTCCCTAAAGGAGTAGAATTTAAATACGATGAAAAAACCAATGTGGTTACCATTAAAGGACCATTGGGAGAATTGAAACAAAAAGTGGACCCCGATATCACTTGCAAAATTGAAGATGATCATATCATCCTAACCCGCCCTACCGAACAAAAACGCCACAAAGCATTACACGGCTTATATAGAGCTTTATTGCACAATATGGTTGTGGGCGTTTCTGAAGGTTTTGAAATCAAACAGGAATTGGTTGGTGTTGGATACAGAGCTCAGGCTACAGACCAACTGCTGGATTTAAGTTTAGGATATTCTCATAATATCCTTTTCGAATTACCTTCCGAAATTAAAGTAACTACTGTTACTGAAAAAGGAAAAAATCCATTGATTATCCTTAAGGGAATTGATAAACAATTACTCGGACAAGTAGCCAATAAAATCCGTTCCTACAGGAAACCTGAACCTTATAAAGGAAAAGGTATCAGATTTGTTGGCGAAATTGTTAGAAAGAAATCAGGAAAATCTGCAGAAAAATAATATTGAAAATTTAAGAAAATGGCTAATAATAAAAAATTTAGAAGAATTAGGATCAAACAGAGAGTTCGCAAGATTGTCAGCGGAACTCCTGAACGTCCGAGAATGTCAGTTTTTAGAAGCAACCGCGACATTTATGTACAGTTAATTGATGATACTACCGGTACAACATTAGCTTCTTCATCTTCTGCAGTTTCTGAAATCTGTTCCCAAAAAATTACTAAGATTGAAAAATCCGCATTGGTAGGGAAAGCAATTGCTGAAAAAGCAAAAGCTGCAGAGATAACCACAGTGGTCTTCGACCGAAACGGTTATTTATACCATGGTAGAGTCAAAGCTTTAGCAGATGCTGCTAGAGAAGGAGGTTTAATTTTCTAAAAAGAGGGATATGGCAAATTTAAATACTAAAAATGTAAAATCAACCGATATCGAATTTAAAGATAGATTGGTTGCTGTTAATAGAGTAACAAAAGTCACCAAGGGTGGACGTACTTTCAGCTTCTCAGCCATTGTAGTGGTTGGAAACGAAAATGGCGTTGTAGGCTATGGCCTTGGTAAAGCAAAGGAAGTCTCAGCCGCAATTCAAAAAGGAATTGACGACGCTAAGAAAAACCTTATTAAAGTCCCTGTTCTTAAAGGAACTATTCCTCACCAACAAGAAGGACGCTACAGCGGTTCTTTGGTTTTCATGAAACCTGCAGCTCCCGGTACCGGAGTTATCGCCGGCGGTGCTATGCGTGCCGTTCTGGAAACTGTCGGTATTAAAAATGTACTTGCCAAATCTAAAGGATCTTCTAACCCTCATAGTGTGGTTAAGGCTACTATTGATGCCTTGGCTCAACTTCGCGACCCTTATACAGTTGCTCAAGTAAGAGGAATTAGTCTAGAAAAAGTTTTTAATGGTTAAATATAATGTCGGTTCAGAATGAGAAAGGTAACTTTCAGATTTCTGAATTTAAAATCTCTCCCAAGAAATTGTGAGAGATTTTTTTTTGAATTTATAATAAATAATTATTCTTTTAGTTATAATAACGTTTTCAAAGTATATGATAAAATATAGTAGTCTCTTCTTTAGAGATTATTACGCTAAAATAAGCTTACCTGTTTTGTCATATATTATAAAACAAAATAATTTTCTTTACTCTAAATTGTAAATTGTTATTTTATCTTTTTATGAAACATTATATACCGGCTATCTTTCTTATTCTTATTCTTTTTCCATTTCTGGTTTATTCGCAAAAAGGGTACATTCAGGGTGTTGTTACGGATGCAGACAGTCATAACAAAATATCTTACGCAAGCATCACGCTCAATGAACTTAAAGATACTGCAGTTGTAAAAGGTGTCATGAGTAATTTGGACGGATCTTTTGAAATTATGAATATCAACGAGGGAAATTATCTTGTGAAGGTTTATTTGACAGGATACGAAAAATGGATTAGCAATCCTATTGTCATCACAAAAGAAAATTTAAAAATCAACCTGTCGGAAATTGCACTTAAGATATCTCCATTATCTCTTAATGCAGCACAAGTAGTAGCTGTAAAACCACTTTTTGAAGAAAAACACGGCACGCTGTCAATGAATGTGGACGCCAATCCAACGGCAACAGGAGATAATGTTCTTGAGCTGCTTAAAAAAATGCCTTCTGTTGTAGTTGACCAAAATGATAATATTACGATAGAAGGAAAATCCGGCATCACTATCCTGATAGATGACAAACCTACCTACCTTTCCGGAGATGATTTAATTGCCTTACTTAAAAGCATCTCTTCATCCACAGTCGAAAAAATTGAAGTAATTAAAAAACCATCCGCAAGATATGATGCGCAAGGTGCAGCCGGAATTATTAATATTGTCAGCAAAAGAAATCAAAATTTGGGAATTAACGGTTCAGTATATGCCGGAATCGGCATTACCAGAAATTTGAAACACAATGAAGGATTTAATCTAACAGCAAGAATTAAAAAAATTGTCATCTCGGCAAACTACTCACTCTACTCACAGAAAAGCAGCAATAGCAGCAGAAGTGAAAATAGTTCTGTCATCGCAGGAGATACCATTCTTATCACCTCCAATGAAATGGATAACGAACTATGGAAAAATATCAGCAGATGGCAAGGACACAACTTTAAAATCGGAGCAGACTATTTCATAAACAAAAAAAATGTCATCAGTCTCACCTACCGGGGGAATATCAGTAAAAGCGACTACGAAGAAAACAACTTCAGCCGAATATATAAGAATAGTCAATTAGATTCCTCTTACTCAAGAATTGCCAACTACCTGGGAATATCATTCAATCACACCATTAACTTGAATTATAAACACTCTTTTGACTCAACCGGAAAAGACCTTTTTCTTGATTTTACCTATTCAAATAATATCAGAAAATCCTTTAATGAAAGCAATTTAAAATACTATTTTGGTGATTTTGAATCTGAGTACAGATATGATCTAATGGAGAATGAAACCGACCCAAGTACCACTGAAGTATTTTCATTTAAAGCCGATTATGAACATCCTATTGATGACAATATCAAATATGAAGCCGGAATAAAATCTGCCCTTATTTTTAATAATATTGCCAATAAAAGCTACCTCAACAACCAATTTCGGGAAAATAATGTAAATGACTTCCGATACAAAGAAAATATCAATGCTGCCTATATCTTACTATCCATAACAACAGAAAAAAAAATAGATATTCAGGTTGGTCTCAGGGGGGAATACACCTATCTCTCCGGACTACAAATAACGACAGGCGAAGCTCATTCGCAAAGCTATTTCGACCTTTTCCCCACTTTCAATTTAGGATATCATTTCCCAAAAAATCACAATCTTGATTTCAGCTATCGCTACCGTATTTCCAGACCTGATTATTATAGCCTTAATCCTTTTGTCACCATTTCTGACGCCTATTCCCGCAGTTCAGGAAATCCATATCTAAAACCGCAATATGCTCACAATTTGAATCTTAACTACTCCTGGAACTACATAATTTCCACATGGATTGGCTACACCTATTCTCTTGATGAATACACTTATATGGAACATACGGATCCTGTAACCAATATAAGAACCAGCTTGCCCGAAAATATTGGAAAGTCGAAAATGTGGAATGCAGGTTTATCCGCCCGCTATACGGTAGGAAAATGGTGGACAATGAATTACTACTTAGGCATGAATTATGGCCATCAATTCTTTGATTATGAAAATCAAAAAGTGAACAAAGAAGTCTATTCCGCCTGGTTGTATGCCAATGAGACATTTACCTTCCTCAAAAACTATTCCATAGAAATCTCAGCTTACGGCTCCCCATCTTCGGAAAGCACTTTCGGAAAAACAAAAGGGAGGATTTTTGTAAATGCAGGTATAAAGGCAAATTTCCTGAAAAATACCCTGACTGCAAAAGTCAGCATTAACGACATTTTCAATAACGGCTACTGGCAGGAACGAAATATATATCCGAGCGGAAATAGTTCCTACGAAGATTATCGCTGGGAATCAAGACAAGTTTGGATTACCCTCTCCTACCGTTTTGGAAAACAAAACATCCAAACCCGTCAAATGAAATCTAGAGATAATGATGAACTTGACAGAATGGGCGGTGGAAACGATAAAGGGGGTGAAAAATAGCGGGAATTAATTGCCATAACTGTGCATTCCCCCAAACAAACTACTAACTCCGAAATAGGTCATTAAAACTGTTGAAAAAGCCATAATGATAAAAAGATGAAACGCTACCGGCTTTCTTAAAATTCCGAAAGCTCTTGAATGAAGCCCCAATGAATATACCATAAGCGTTATTAGTGCCCATACTTCTTTAGGATCCCACGACCAGTAATTTCCCCATGAAATATTTGCCCATACCGAACCTGTCATAATTCCTATTGCCAATAAAATGACAGCCGGATATAGAATCAATCGCGTTTGCAATCCAAATTGAACTATTTCTCTCATTGCCAAATAACTCTTTTGACGATGATAAATAAGATACTTTATTATTGCATAAACCGCTATCAGAAATGAAAACGCCAGCAATGCATAGGAGAACATTAACAGAGAAACATGAATAGTGAGTAAAGGCGAATCCAATACCGGAACTAAAGGGGTAATCTGAGAATTAAACTCTCCAATCGAAGCAACCAGCATTGTAAATCCGGATAGCAGAAAGCCAAAAGGAACTATCACCGATAATTTATAAGAAAAAATCAAGGTTATTAATAACAGACACCATGAGACAAATAACATGGTCTCATACCCGTTGCTCAAAGGAAAATGACCACTGATAAAAGCCCTAAGTAAAATTCCTCCGGTAAGAAATAAAAATAAGATGCCTCCTACTAAAATGAAAATCCATCTTAGTTTTTTTAAATAAACAGCTTCTGACTTTATTTTAAAAACAAACAAGAACAGAGCAAGCACCCCAAGAGCAAGATTAATTTTATAGAGAATTTCCAAAAAATGAATTCTGTTATAAAGAAGTTCCGCCTTAATCTTTTTTCCTGAAGGAAGCAATTCCCCACCCTGCTTTTTTTGATATTGTTTGATACTTTTTACCAGTAATGCAACCTCTTCTTTATTCCCTTTATTAGCGGCATTATAAATCATCAACAGAGCATTGCGGATATAGATCTTTTCTGTTTCGTTGACTGATAACGGCAACGAATCCACCGGAGTACGCCATTTCAAATTCTCTTTTTGGCGATAGGGAAAAATCTTAAGGATAGAGCCAGATTGTAACATGGCAATAAGCTGTACCCTTTCGTCAGTTTCACGCATAGCCTTTTCAGCCGAAATAATGTTGCCCTTCCCACTATTATAAAGTTTATAATTTCCCCATTTATCAAAGAAATCGACAAAGCAAACATACTCTTTCCCGGCAAACATCTTTTCAAGTTTTTGCCCTTCCACTTTTATCATGGGTTCATATTGCCATTCCTCGGGATAGAAAATCCATCCCAGCAATACTTGTTCAGGAGAATATCCTTTATAACTATTTTCTCCAGTAAGTTTTCGAGTAAAATTCAGGGCAAATGTTTGCAAAGGCATCATTCTATTATTACTCAAAATGAGCACATCACTGAATTGGGATGCATCCTTCTTTGAAAATGTTTTAGCAGCATGACTATCGGGCAATAAGAGAAACAAAAAAAGCAAAATGCTACCCGCCACTTTTAGAAAGGGATAACGGAGCAATTTTCTAAATGGTCCATTAGAATAAAAGAGCAAAAAAAGCAAAGAAAGAGTCAGTAGAAAAAAACCGGAATAGGTCACCCAAATGGCAACAGGATTATAGCTGACCCACAATAATACCCCTTTCCCGTCTTTATCAAATTTACTCTGATAAAATCTATATCCCTCTATTTTAAGAATTTTATTCATTGAAATTTGTACCTCATAAGAGTTCTTTCCTTCAACACTAACTTTGCTGAAATAATCGGCCGGGGCATCCGTTCCGGCATAATATTCAATGCTACAGGTATCAAGTTTTATTTTGAAAGGGAGTAAGTAAATTTTATCCGTTTCTATATCATGATATTCACTCAACCATTCTCCTTGTCGAAGATGGATAGAGCCCTCTTTTTTGCAAAAGTTAGCAATCATTGCTCCAAAAAATATCAAAAGCAAAGAGCCATGAATAGCTAATTTCAGAGGCAAGGTGCTATCTTTTTTCCTGAATAAAAGTAGTGTCCCGCCAATTGCGAGGAATAACCATAAAAAAATAAACCACCAAGATGAGTATAAAGAATGATTTCCGGTTACTTTTTCAATAAAAGGGATAACAGCAAGAGAGGCAATGACAAGAAGATAAGCTGTCAGGGCAACCTTTTTCATAGCTTATAAATCATTGCCAACCTCATCCATTACCACATAAATAGGACGTTTTTTTGCCTCATCAAATAAAAAACCGATATACTCACCAATAATGCCTAAAATAATAAAATTGATACTGAACATAGCACAAATCAAAATGACAAGTGTGGTATATCCTGAAACGGGCGTGTTCACAATCCACATAATAAGAGAATAAATCGCGATAATAATGCTGAATATTGCAAAAAGAGAACCAAACCATAGTGCTATTTTAAGGGGAACTTTAGAAAGCGTGGAGACAGCCTGTAGCGAGAGGGAAATAAGTTTATAGAGAGAATATTTACTTTGACCGGCAACTCTTTTAGGAGCTTTAAACTCAATTGAAGTACGGTTAAAACCTATTATTTGAATAAACCCTCTGAGAAAACGAGCCCGTTCACGATAATTATTTCTGAGTTGATCGGCAACTCTGGAAGAAATCATAAAAAAATCGGAAGCATTAGGTTCAAGATGTGCTTTTAACATCTTATTGGTTACCCAATAAAAAAGATTTGAAGTCAATTTCTTTATAAGCCCTCCGTCTTCTCTGTCGATACGAACCATATTGACAATATCATTGCCTTCTTCCATCTTCTGTAACATATCCATAATGTAATGAGGGGGATGTTGTAAGTCGGCATCCAAACAAACTATATTCTTTCCTTTGCTATAGTCAATTCCTGCAATCATGGCAGCTTCGTGTCCAAAATTTCGTGAAAAATTGATAATCAATAACCGGTTATCGTTTTCAGCCAGTGATTTAAGTATTTCAAAACTTTTGTCACGGCTACCGTCATTAACAAAAATAACCTCTACTTCTTTTTCAATTTCTGCCAAAACATTGGAAAGTTGATCATAAAAAGGGATCAGAGCCTCTTCTTCGTTATAAACCGATATTACAAGAGAAAGATATTTCATATTTATTATATTTGAAAACAAAAATACAAAAAATTAATCTCACGTAACGAATTGAAGCAACCATTATTTTATGTACTTTTGCAAGCTTTTTTTAATTGTTGGAAACAGTAACAATAAAAAGTTATATACGTAAAATAGCAACAAATTTTTTTGCCTATGAGACAACTTAACATTACCAAACAAGTTACCAATCGTGAGACGGCTTCTTTGGACAAATATTTACACGATATTGGTAAAGTAGAATTGATTACCGCAGAGGAAGAGGTAATATTAGCAAGAAAAATCAAAGATGGGGATCAGGCTGCGCTTGAAAAATTGACAAAGTCAAATCTCCGTTTCGTTGTATCTGTTGCTAAACAATACCAAAATCAAGGACTTAATCTGCCTGATTTAATCAATGAAGGAAATTTGGGTCTGATCAAAGCTGCCCAGCGTTTTGATGAAACCCGTGGATTCAAATTCATCTCTTATGCCGTTTGGTGGATTCGTCAATCTATTTTACAAGCTTTGGCTGAACAATCCAGAATTGTAAGATTGCCTCTTAACAAAATAGGAACTATCAACAAAATAAATAAAGCTTATGCTCTTCTTGAACAAGAGTTTGAAAGAGAACCTAAAGCTGACGAAATTGCCAATATGCTTGATATTACTGAGGCTGAAGTAAAAGATTCCATGCGAAATTCTTCCCGTCACCTCTCTATGGATGCTTCCTTAACACAAGATGAAGATAATAATATGTATGACGTAATGAGATCCGAAGAGTCTCCTACTCCTGATATGGGATTAATTTACGAATCATTGAGGACAGAAATTAACAGGGTCATCGCCATTTTGCCGCAAAGAGAGGCAGATATTCTTAAATTGTATTTCGGACTTGACAGCAAGCACCCCATGACATTAGAAGAAATCGGGGAACAATTTGACCTTACACGCGAAAGAGTTCGCCAAATCAAAGAAAAAGCTATCAGAAGACTTAAACATTCTTCAAAGTGTAAAAACTTAAAATCTTATTTAGGATAAAAGTATGGAAAGGACAAAAGTATCGGAACTCCTCAAACATCCCGAAAAAATTGGTTATGGGAATGTTGTTTGCGTTAAAGGTTGGGTAAGAACTAAAAGAGGGAATAATGCCGTTTCATTCATCGCTGTTAATGATGGCTCAATTGTCCATTCTATTCAGGTGGTGGCAGATATGGCCAAATTTGATGCTGAGCTGATGAAACTGATTACAACCGGCTCTTGTCTTAAAGTTGAAGGAATTCTTGTTCAATCTGAAGGCAAAGGTCAGGCTATCGAAATTCAGGCACAAAATATTGAAATATACGGAACTGCAGACGCTGAAAGTTATCCGTTGCAAAAAAAAGGTCATAGTATGGAATTTCTTAGAGAAATTGCACACCTCCGACCCAGAACCAACTATTTCGGCTGCGTGCTAAGACTTCGCCATGCCATGTCTTTTGCTATTCATCAATATTTTAATGACCGTGGCTATTTTTACCTTCACACCCCGCTAATCACAGGTTCTGACGCTGAAGGTGCCGGGGCTATGTTCAACGTGACTACCCTCGACCTCAATAAAATTCCCAAAACTCCGGAAGGAAAAGTTGATTACTCAAAGGACTTTTTTGGAAAGCCAACCAGTCTGACTGTCTCCGGACAGTTGGAGGGAGAACTCGGAGCATTGGCATTAGGAAGTATCTATACTTTTGGACCTACTTTCAGAGCCGAAAATAGCTATACCCCACGTCATCTTGCTGAGTTCTGGATGATTGAACCTGAAATTGCCTTTTTCGATATTAAAGATAATATGGATCTTGCAGAAGATTTTATAAAACATCTTGTAAAATATGCACTTGAACATAATTATGATGATGTCGAATTTCTGAATAACATGATAGATAAGGAACTGATTGACAGATTAAACTTCGTAGTAAACAATGATTTTATAAGACTTACCTATAGCGAAGCTGTGGATATTCTTGTTAAATCAGGCAAAAAATTCGAATTCAAGGTGGAATGGGGCGTTGACTTGCAGTCAGAACATGAAAGATATCTGGTAGAAGAACATTTTCACAAACCTGTTATTTTAACTGATTATCCGAAAGAGATCAAGGCATTCTATATGAAGCAAAATGATGACGGAAAGACGGTCCGTGCCATGGATGTACTTTTCCCAAAAATTGGAGAAATAATTGGAGGTTCAGAACGTGAAGCAAACTACGATAAGTTGATGGAAAGAATTAAGGAACTTAATGTACCGGAAAAAGATGTTTGGTGGTATCTTGATACCCGACGTTTCGGAACGGCTCCTCACTCCGGTTTCGGACTTGGTTTTGAACGCCTTATGCTTTTTATCACCGGTCTTTCAAATATCCGAGACGTTATCCCTTTCCCTCGAACCCCTATGAATGCGGAATTTTAAAAAAGATACTATTCATCAAGCCCTCGAATATCATTTTCGAGGGCTTTTTTTATTCATAGTGTTGCTATTCGCAATGTTTTTGCAGCGTTTTTCGATAATATCTTTTATAAATATAAATAATGAAAAAAATCATATTGATTAGTAACTGTCTAAAAAGATAGCGATTACAGTTTGTCAACAAATATTTTCACTATTTTTGCAGTAATAAAATAACGACAAAATTACAATGTTAAACTTCAAACCTTCTATTCCTAAAGGAACCCGTGATTTTACACCGACGGAGATGATCCGGCGGAATTATATTTTCAATACTATCCGTACTGTTTTTGAACAACATGCATATCTACCCATTGAAACACCTTCGATGGAAAATCTCTCAACTCTAACCGGGAAATATGGGGAAGAAGGAGATCGTCTGATTTTTAAGATTCTTAACTCGGGCGACTTCATGAAAGATTTAAATTTAAGTGAGACTCCCAATACCCTGGCTCACCGTATATGTGAAAAGGGACTCCGTTATGACCTGACTGTTCCTTTTGCCCGTTTTGTGGTAATGCATCAACAAGAAATTGCATTTCCTTTTAAACGCTACCAAATACAACCTGTTTGGCGTGCCGACCGTCCACAAAAGGGCAGATACAGAGAGTTTTATCAGTGTGATGTGGATGTCATCGGGAGCAATTCCCTATTGAATGAAGCCGAACTGATGCAGATTACCGATGAAATTTTTTCTCATTTTGGAATTGATATCACCATAAAAATTAATAATAGAAAAATACTCTCCGGGTTGGCAGAAATTGTGGGTGAAGCCGATAAAAGTGTTGATATATGCACTGCCATTGATAAATTGGATAAAATTGGCAAAGAAAATGTCAACAAAGAATTGCTGGAAAGGGGTCTTTCTCAGGAAGCCATCGACAAACTGCAGCCTTCACTAGAAATTAGTGGCACCAATCGTGAAAAACTGAAAAAGCTGGAGACTCTTTTCGCTGATAGTTCTATCGGTTTACTTGGTGTTGAAGAGGTCAGAACGATGCTTGAATATTCAGAACATTTTCATCTGCGTGCTCCGATTGAACTTGATATTTCATTGGCTCGTGGTCTTAATTACTACACCGGAGCGATCTTTGAAGTTAAGGCTAATAAGGTTGCCATGGGAAGTATTTCCGGTGGGGGACGTTATGACGACTTAACCGGTATTTTCGGACTGAAGAACATGTCAGGGGTGGGAATTTCGTATGGTGCAGAGCGAATTTATGATGTATTGGAAGAGTTGAACCTGTTTCCGGCAGAGATAGCGGCTCCTGTTAAGGCTATTTTCCTTAATTTCGGAGGAAAAGAGGAAATCTACTCTTTAAAAGCAATGCAAAAGCTAAGGGCTGCCGGTATTCCTTGCGAGATATATCCCGATAATGCCAAACTGGGAAAACAGATGAGTTACGCGAACGCTAAAGCCATCCCATTTGTCATCATGGCTGGAGAAGATGAAATGGCCGATAACCTATATACCGTCAAAGAGATGCACAGTGGAAAACAACAAAAGATTGCCATTGAGGATCTTATCAAGGTTGTTGGCAACCGGTAATATTTATTTTTTACACATTGAAATTATAAATAAAACAAAATAACTATGAAAGGTATTATTCTCGCCGGAGGTTCCGGCACTCGCTTGCACCCCATCACGCTGGCAATGAGCAAACAACTGATGCCCATCTACGATAAACCGATGATCTATTATCCTCTTTCCACGCTGATGGCAGCCAATATCAGAGAAATTCTGATTATTTCCACACCGCAGGATTTACCCCATTTTAAGAGATTACTCGGTGACGGAACTCAACTTGGGTGCCATTTTGAGTACGTTGAACAGTTGATTCCTAATGGACTGGCTCAAGCTTTTGTTCTCGGAGCAGACTTTATCGGCAAAGAAAAAGTGGCGTTGGTGCTGGGGGATAATATTTTCTATGGTGTGGGTTTCGGGAAACACTTGCTGGAACACAGCAATCCGGACGGAGGTGTCATTTTTGCCTATCATGTCTCCGACCCGGAAAGATATGGAGTGGTAGAATTTGACAGCGAGATGAATGCTATCTCTATAGAAGAGAAACCGCAAAACCCTAAATCCAATTATGCTGTTCCGGGGCTCTATTTTTATGATAACAGTGTTGTTGAAGTAGCCCGAAATATCAAGCCCAGCAAACGCGGTGAATATGAAATTACCGATGTGAATAAATATTATTTGGAACATAAGAAGCTTAAAGTTTGCAAATTAGACAGAGGAACTGCCTGGTTAGATACCGGCACTTTTAAGTCACTTATTGACGCTACTCAATTCATGCAAGTTATGGAAGACCGCCAGGGACTTAAAGTGGGTTGTATTGAAGAAGTAGCTTTCAACATGGGGTTTATTGATAAAGAACAACTGATTAAAATTGCACAACCACTTTTGAAGAGCGGTTACGGACAATATCTCATGAATTTGGTTCAATAAACAAAATCTATTTTTGGTTGTTATTATTATTCGAAAGATACATATTCTTTCGGAAATAGATATTACTAAATCAATAAATAATAACCAATAAAAAAAAAGACCATGATTAATTTACCTGAATTACCCTGGAAACCCGAAGCTTTAGAGCCTTACATCAGTGCTGAAACGATTTCTTTCCACTACGGAAAGCATCATCAGGCTTATGTCAACAATTTAAATAATCTAATAAAAGAGACTGAATTTGAAAATTATCCACTTGAAGAAATCATTAAAACTTCCAAAGGCGGTATTTTCAATAATGCAGCTCAGGTGTGGAACCACACTTTCTATTGGGAATCATTAACACCCAATGCCTCCGAAAAGCCATCCGGCAAGCTATTAAAAAGAATTGAAGCCGATTTTGGCTCTTTTGAAGAATTTAAGAGCCAGTTTTCTAAAGCAGCAGCAACCCTTTTCGGCTCCGGGTGGGCATGGCTGATACTAAATCAGGAAGGAAAACTTGAGATAGTGCAAACCGGCAATGCCGAAAATCCTATTACCAAAGGATTGAAACCTATCCTAACCTGTGATGTTTGGGAACATGCCTATTATGTGGATTATCGCAACCGCCGCCCCGATTATATTGAAAATTTCTTCAAAATAATCAACTGGGATAAAGTTGAAGCAAGGATGTAGAAATTGTTTTTACAAAAAATCTAAAATATTCCGTACTTTTGCTGCGGAATATTTTTTTTATATAATATGGCAGACGACAAAAAGATTATCTTTTCAATGGTGAATGTGAGTAAAATCTATCCACCTCAAAAACAAGTGTTGAAAAACATTTATCTCTCATTCTATTATGGAGCCAAAATCGGCGTCCTCGGACTTAACGGTTCGGGAAAATCTTCTTTATTGAAGATCATTGCCGGTGTGGACAATGCTTTTTTGGGAGAGGTAGTTTTTTCTCCCGGTTACAAAGTCGGCTATTTGCCACAGGAGCCCATCCTTGATGACACGGTTACCGTGAAAGATGTGGTAATGGAAGGAGTGAAAGAAGTGGCGGATATTCTAGCAGAATATGAAGCCGTAAACTTAAAGTTCTCTGATCCGATGAGCGATGATGAGATGAATAAGCTGATTGAAAGACAGGGAGAACTTACGGAGCTTATTGATCAGCATGATGCCTGGGAGTTGGATTCGAAGCTGGAAAGGGCTATGGATGCCTTACGCTGTCCGGAAGGAGATGCCTTGGTTAAGAATCTCTCAGGAGGAGAAAGAAGACGTGTTGCTCTTTGCAGACTACTTCTATCGGAACCGGATATCCTGCTGTTGGATGAGCCTACCAACCATTTGGATGCAGAATCAGTAGAATGGCTGGAAAGATACCTTCAGCAATATAAAGGGACGGTCATTGCCGTTACCCACGACCGCTACTTCCTTGATCATGTTGCCGGCTGGATTTTAGAACTTGACCGTGGGGAAGGAATTCCGTGGCAGGGCAACTACTCTTCCTGGCTGGAACAAAAGTCCAATAGGCTGGCAATGGAAGAAAAACAGGAATCTAAAAGGATGAAAACTCTCGAAAGAGAATTGGAATGGGTAAGAATGGCCCCTAAAGCACGTAAGGCGAAGTCAAAAGCACGTTTGAATGCTTACGACAAATTACTCAACGAAGATGTAAAACAAAAAGAAGAAAATTTACAGATATTCATTCCCAACGGACCGCGACTTGGAGATTCCGTCATTGAAGCTGTTAACGTCTCAAAAGCTTATGGAGATAAGTTACTTTTTGAAAATCTAAATTTCAACCTTCCACCAAACGGTATTGTTGGCATTATCGGGCCTAACGGAGCCGGTAAAACAACCTTATTCAGGCTTATCATGGGATTGGAAAAACCGGACAGTGGCACTTTCAAAGTGGGGACTACTGTTAAACTTGGTTATATTGACCAGCAACACACTGTCATTGATCCCGAGAAAAATGTCTGGGAAGTGATTTCCGAAGGCAATGAACAGATTATGCTGGGCGGAAGACTGACCAATTCCAGGGCTTATGTATCCCGTTTTAATTTCAGCGGAACCGACCAGGGAAAAAAAGCCGGAGTACTCTCCGGTGGTGAAAGAAACAGATTGCATCTCGCCCTGACGCTGAAATCTGAAGCTAATGTATTGCTTCTTGACGAACCTACTAATGACATTGATATAAATACGTTACGTGCACTGGAAGAAGGGTTGGAACATTTTGCCGGCTGCGCAGTAATTATTTCACACGACCGATGGTTTTTAGACCGTATTTGTACGCACATTCTGGCTTTCGAGGGAGAGTCTCAAGTCTATTTCTTTGAGGGTTCATATACTGATTATGAAGAAAACAAGAAAAAAAGATTGGGCAACGAAGGACCTAAAAGAATTAAATATAAAAAGTTGACAAAATAAGACTTCTGTCAATAGTAATAAATAGTATGCCTAATCA
>JAEWNB010000022.1 GCA_023392945.1 Bacteroidota bacterium | reverse complement strand
CCAACGGCAAATATTATGGCAAAATTGAAAAACTTTTCAAAAATCCTGATAAACTTTGTATTGAATGTAAAGGGGAAAATTACAACAAACCTATTAAAGGAATGCGTATCATTAATGATATGGTAATTAAAGGAAGTGCTCTCTCCGGGGGGACTATTCTTGACCCGAATAACGGAAAGGTCTATAAGTGTAATATTTCCTATAATGATAAGACCGGGAAACTGGAAGTTCGGGGCTCTTTGGATAAGGCAGGTGTGATTGGCAGAACTCAGATCTGGGTAAAAGAATAATTTTTTTACTTATTATAGCAAAGGAATCATTATTTAATTATTTTTGCGATTCAAAAATAATTAAAAATGAAAAAATTACTATTTCTTATTGCTTTCTTATTTGTATTTGCCAATTTCTCTCAAGCTCAAACACGTGAAGAGTTTGAAGAGATGCTGAGTCAAATCAATAGCGATAGTTTGCGCCAAACTGTTGTGGATATGCAGTCTTTTCAAAATCGCTTTTGCGGGGTCGGTAACAAACAGGTGGCTCAATATATTGTTAACAGACTTCAAGGCTACGGAGTTGCAAATGCGGCTGTTGATTCTTTTATGTTGGAACTTGATCCTTGGTTCGCTCCCCCTATCAATAGATATATGTATAATGTGAAAGGTACTCTTGCCGGTAGCGGACAACCGGACTCCACCGTTATTGTCGGGGCACATTTGGATGCCGTTTCGTTTTATTCATCCACGCCTTTGGGTAATTTGGTTGATACCGCCACGGCAGGAGCTGATGATAATGCCTCCGGAATTGCTGTGATGCTCGAAATGGCACGTATTTTACACCTTAATAACCTGACACCACGACTGAATATCAGTTTTATGGGGTATGATGCCGAGGAAGTGGGCCTGTATGGGGCACAGGTTGATGTTTTGCGCCGATTGAATGCAAACGAAAAAATTGCACTGATGATTAATAATGATATGGTTGCCAATCAACCGGAAGAAAATGAATGGACCTTGACTCTGCACTGGTATGACAATGCTACTGATATTGTTGCGAAAGCTTCTGAGTTATGCGAAGAATTTTCTACTATTACTCCTTATATTCCAACCGGTTCTGAAAATGATGAACGTCAGGCAAGCGATAGCTGGGCCTATGCTCAACAGAATGTTAAAGCCATTTTCTCTATCGAACGCTTTTTCTCTCCTTATTATCATACTCTTTTGGATACCTATGATAATTGTAATTTTGCCTATACCGCTGAGGTTACTAAAATGAATTTTGCCCTGATGTTTAATTATGCTTTCACTGATGTGATGGCTCTCGATATCGAGGATTTCTCCGTGTCGCCAACTTCTGTTAAACTATTCCCAAATCCTGCGACCAATTATGTCGATATACAGTTGCCCGGCACTCTCCAGTACAATAGAGAAGCCGCCGTTTATGATGTCTATGGTAAATTATGTAAAACCTTTTCTTTGATTGACGGGGTGACTCGTATTCAAATTTCAGACTTGGTAAATGGAGTTTATTTTATTCGTTTCCAAAATGAAAAAGGTGCTTTTATAAATGCAAAATTTGTGAAAATGTAATGCCTTTTCCGGCTGATAGAAGCCCGGATGTTATCCTAAAGAAATATTTATCTTATTCTTGATTTCATTTTTTTGTATAGTGCAAAAGTTCTATCAAATTATTTGACATTGTTTTATAAATGTTAACGTCCCAAAATATTTTTGATAATTAAGATTTATTGTTGTAAGTAGGTCAAAAAAACACTCGGTAGAAAAATATATCAAATAATTTATTTACTTTTGCAGCAAATAATTATAAGTTATTATCTGCTTTGTTCATAAGATAAATTATATTTAAATAATGAAAAATATCGGCTGTTTAATAGTACTATTTTTTTTATCGATTTCTCTTTATTCACAAAATTCTGTTACCATTGATGATTGTCAGCAGTGGGCAATATCTCATTCTTCTGCTAATGTTCAGAAAAGTCTCAATACAGAATTGTTAAAAGTGAAGCTGACAGATGTCTCTTCTCATTTATATCCCACACTTGAGATCAACGGACATGCCTCTTATCAGTCGGATGTGATTACTTTTCCGGAAGGAATTCCCGGTTTTACGCCACTTTCAAAAGATCAATATAATATTTCGCTCGATTTTACTCAAAATGTCTTTTACGGAGGCAAGATGTTTTTCAGTAGAAAATATGAAAGACTCCTGAATAAGGAAGAAATATATAAATTGGATTTATCCATTAACGAAATAAAAGAACAGGTGATTTCAATATATTTGAATCTCCTTATCGTGGAAAAGCAAATCAATATTTTATCCAGCGTGGAAAGCACCATAAACGAACAGTTGGATCAATTGAAAGTTTTATTAAAAGAAGGGGTTGTTTATGGTAATCCCGTTGCCCAATTAGAGTTGGAAAAACTCAAAATTGAACAACAAAAAGGGGATTTAAAGGCAACTAAAGAGTCTCTTGTTGCTTCCTTGTCAATTTTGACCGGAAAAGATTTGAGCAACGTAACTTTTATTGTACCCCAGGAGCCCGAAACGGAAAACAATCTCAGTTCTTATCGCCTTGAGTTTGATATCTTTCAAAATCAGCAGGCTGCATTGGATTACCAGCGAAAACTTCATTTCTCGCGAAGTCTTCCCAAATTGTCCATTTTTGCTACCGGAGGGTACGGTCGTCCAACTTATGATATTCTCAGCAACCGGTTTGACTGGTTCTATATGGTTGGCGTTAGATTGAATATTCCCCTTATTGATTGGGCTAAAACCTCAGGTGTCAGCAATATTATCAATCTCCAAAAATCAATTTTATCTGCCAAGGAAGTTGATTTTGAAAGAGCTAATAAAGTTAAAATTCAGGAAAAACTAAATGAGGTTAAGAGAATTGAAGATTTGTTGTTGCTGGATAAACAAATTGCAGAAAAACAAATTGAGATCACACAGACATGCAAAACCCAATTGCTGAACGGGACTATTACTGCCTTTGACTTTATCAAACAACAAAATGATGAACTTCAATCTCTTATTAATCACGAAGTTCATTC
>JAEWNB010000020.1 GCA_023392945.1 Bacteroidota bacterium | reverse complement strand
GGCGGCTCCCATCCGGCAGCGGTTCCGGAACAGCTTCATAAACATCCGTAATATAATTTTCCCCAACCACCATATTGTCAGGTGACAAATTCACCACATACTGATAATACTTCTCATCTTCACTAAGAGTATTATCATTATTAACATCCTCCAAATTGGGAATGCTATGGGCCGCAGTCGGGTAAGGTTCAGAACTTTGCGCATCAGTTGGTGAATTCCCTTCAGAATTATTATAATGCTTATAACGCTCAGCGATTTTCTTATCCTGATCATCATAATCACTTCCTCTAAAATAGTGATAGTTATCTGCCGAGGGGTCAGAATATGCCTTTGTATACGCACCTGATGAGTTCCCGAAAGTATTTTCAAGCATTTGAAGATATTCATCCCTGAAGAAAGATCTTTCTCTATCATCCTGCAGACCGTCAAAGCCCACATCCTGATATTGCCTTGCATTACCATCATTATCAAAAGCATTGATAATTTGCTGAATGGTAGGAACCCTTCCCCAAACCGTATATTCGACATTTTCATCTGAGCCATCTTTCGGAAGTCCGTTTTCAAAGAATTTAACCCCATCTCTAAGAATATCTTCCGAAACATCTCCCAAATTAAAATACATCTTACCCCCTTTATGATCAGGATTAGAAATAAAAGGATCCATCATCCAAAATTCGATATATTCGTAATTGGCAGACTCAAAATCAGTATTATCCATTTTCCTCATAATACCGCCCCAACGAGTTTTTGGATCCCGCAATGTACCATCATCATTCAGCCCTGACGAATAACCCTCAGCACCGGAAACATCATAATTGTATGGTCCTCTTTCTTCCGGATAATAGGCTAAATTAAGAACCGACATATAGGTAGAGAGCGTAGTACTGGCTTGTTCTTTATACGGGAAAAGTTCTGTTTCATAAACTGCTCTTGTATAAGGTTGAGACTGGTCTTCATTCGTAATATTTGGGGGAGTGGCATTATTATCGTTATAAAAAAGCTGGTCAATAATATACCAGGCAAATTTAGCACGATTATATCCATAAGCTAATTTTCGGCGTGGACTATCAGATACGCTCACCGAACGTGCTTCCGGGAAAAGATTAAATTGTCCCTGTGGAGTAGATGCCAACGTCCAGTAAGTAAAAGAACGAAGATCCACGGTCGATTTTGTGGATTCAAAATCATCAATATAAGTAGTCCCTTCTTTTCCTATTGCTTTAGAATGGCCGGGAATAAAATGGGCAAATTCTCCTTCAAGCTGAAGATTAGATTCAGTAGTAGTACTATGGAATGGCAAGAAATCTACAATCTTCGTAACAATCGGAACTTTAGTCTTATAAGCAAAGTTCATTCCCCAAATAACATTATTGATAGGTTCATCTCCGTAATTAACTTTCTCCGTATAAGGTCTTTCTCTCAAGTTTAAAAGAGTTGCCCCGATATTAAAGTTCGGACTGAAAAGATAATCAAAGTTAACTCCGAACATTCTTTTCTTATTAAGGGCATAAGTTGACTTATTCTCAATATTAATAGTGATCGGGGTTCCCGAATTGAGCACTCCTTCATTCACAATAGAGACAGTTCCCATACTGTAATTGACCGTATAATCAACATTTTCTGTAAGTGGAATTCCTCCCGCACTAACCGTAACGGATCCTTCGGCAATATTCATTGCGTTTAGATAATACTCTGAGCCGTATGAAGATTTATAACTTCCTTCCAGATAATATTTATTTTTACCCGTAAATTGTTGTGCGATGGTCTTAGTAGTCGTATAAAGGGAGTCAAAAGCATATTTATCAGCCACTGCCGGATCGGTCAGCACCGCCCTTAAATCTGCCCCAAATGGTTCTACTTTCGGAAAGAAGATTCTTCCATTTGTTGAATTGATAGTTCCACCCGTTGTGGCGGCATTGTCTATAAAATCAAATACTCCATCAGGATAAGGATCTTGTTGCAGATTCAAATTATCCAACCCCAACAGACGAATTAACGGAATTCCCTTTTGAGGTCCGGTATTAAAAAAGCCATTTGCAATTCCTTCTTCATCTCCAGTATATAAAATATTCAACCTGAAATCTTCGGAAGAAACTTGATAAGAAGAGAGGCTGTAAACATTTTTCATCATCAGTTTCCATAAAGGAGACTTCGTATTAAGAGTAGTACTTTTCAACAATTTTGCACGGATACAATTAGGAGCCGAAACCTCATTGGAAAATTCTCCAACCTGATAAACTTTACTATCTCCAATGACAGTATATTGAAAAGCAACCGCTAACACCTGATCTGCACTCAATGAGCTGTTCAAAGAGATGAAGCCCAATTTTGTATTGACCGTATATTCCGAAGAAGTAAGCAATCTGGCATTCTCAACCTTTTCATAATCAACACCGGAAGTAAGCCCAAGAGCTCTTAAATTATTGCTGACAAGACTGATATCTCGGATAAGAGAAGAATCTACCATCAATGGAAGAGTATTGGTACTATTGTCAGGATAACTTCCTCCAGCATAATTAAACAGTGATGACTGAGGCGAGCTTTCTCCCAAATCGGTAAAAGCAATGATATTCCTATTATCAGTAGTAGCTGCTCCAACAGTAGTACGCCATACTTCAATTTTGGTAATCACAATGGGAGAACCCACCAACGGAAGAGTCTTTAAATAATCATTATAATGGTCTCTGAAAAACTGTCCAATAAAGAAGTGTCTGTTCTCTTCATATTCATCGGCCTTAAAGTTAAAATCAGTAGTCTGTGCCCCGCCGGATACAGTAATAGTCTGCTTTTCTGCATCTTGAACGGAGGCCACTGCGGTAACCATCAATTTCCCGAATTTCAACTGTGTCTTTAAACCGAAAAGACTTTGACTGCCGGTAATTAAGCTGCTGTTTAAAGGCAACGTCACATCTCCGAATTCCAATAATTGAATAATATCATCCTCTTTCCCCTCATATTTCAATTTCATCTTATTATCAAAATCAAAATTAGATTCGGTATTATAATTAAGATTAAATTCTATTTTATCTCCAACTTTTGCCAACACATTAAGTTGAATATTTTCATCAAAGTTAAACTGGGTAATTTTCCGTTGTTTAACTGGCAAAGTATAGTTTTGGTTACTGGTATGGGTAACTCCAAAGATCAGTTCGGCATTTCCCGAAGGTCTGATATCGATGGTATTGCTTCCAAAAATACTTTCAAAGATATCCCCACCGATTCTCAGTTGAGGAATTAACCCGCCTCCTTTTCTGTTAACACCATCGGAATAACCGGCCCCTTTATTTCTCCAGTAATTCCGAATTTCATTTCGTAAGTCATAATCAATATACTCGTCAACATCCATATAAGCTCCCGGTCCATAAGGAACAGAACCGGTCATATTCTGAAAGTTATAAGTATTACTTTCAGGATCATATTCAACATAAGTTGATAGACTTGGAGGATTATTCAAATGAAATGGCGAATAAAAATCATATTCATTCAAGGGATTGTTTTCCGGTTGGGGAAGGGGCACCTTAAGTCCTGTATCGGGAGGTGTAACCTGAACATCCATTTTATCGGGAAGACTAGAATTGAGATGCTTTATATCATCACTGACACTTGCCTCTATGTCCAACCCTCTGCCGGCAATACTTTTCGGCGCCGGTATAGCCCACAGCGCAGAATAAAGCGCAACAACCACAACAGCCGGAACTATATATAATTTTAATTTTGTAAGAATAGTCACTTTTTCAATATTCCTTTAGTACTATAACACTTTCAAAGCCTTCTTAATCAATTCCTCTACAGAAAGATTGATCCCTTCCGAAGAGATGATCTTATCTAATACACTTTCAGCAGGATTCTTCGAAAATCCTAATGATACCAATGCAGATAACGCTTCGATTTTACTATTATTGTAAGACAAGGACATTTTATCAATATTTTGGGAAGAGACTTTCCCAAGTTTATCTTTTAACTCTATAATTACTCTTTGCGCCGTTTTAGCGCCAACTCCTTTAACTGACTGTAATAAACGAACATTGTCAGTTACTATGGCATTGGTTATCTCATTTACATTCAAAGAAGATAAAAACAACAAAGCTGTATTCGGACCAATTCCGTTCACTCCAATCAACAACCTGAATAAAGTACGTTCCACTTCATCATAAAAACCATAAAGAGAATGAGCATCTTCTTTTACAACATAATGAGTGAGCAATTTTGCCTCTTCAAAATCCTTAATGGAAGAAAATGTTGGCAAAGAAATGTGAATCAGATAAGCAACCCCACCTGCTGTTTCCATCACCACATAAGCAGGATTTTTAACAGCCAATTTGCCTTTAATATAGGTTATCATGTGCATTTATTATTTGGAAATGCAAAAATAGTAAAAATGTTGAAACCGAAAGTGAATTCTCCTGTTGCCAATCTTTAACTTTTCCCTATTTTTGCAGCCGCAATGATTTCAATAAATAAACTATCAATAAGCTTTACCGGAGATTTTCTTTTCAAAGATATTTCTTTTGTTGCAGGCGACAAAGACCGAATTGGACTAGTCGGCAAAAACGGAGCCGGAAAATCAACGCTACTTAAAATTATTCACAAGGAGTTAGAACCTGAATCAGGTGTTATAACTATTACAACGGGATTTCACACCGGATACCTTCCGCAAGAGATTGATGCTCATTACACCAAAACCGTAAAAGAAGAAGCGCTGACAGCTTTTGTGGAACTTAAGAAACTTGAAAAAAAAATTCAAAAAACCACCCTTCTTCTTTCAAGCAGAACCGATTATGAATCGGACGAATACATTGCTTTGGCTCAACAACTTTCGGATGCCACAGAACTTTTTCAACAATTAGGAGGAAATAGCATTGAAGGAGATACGGAAAGAGTGCTTAGTGGATTAGGCTTTAAAATTGAAGACTTTAACCGCCCAATGTCCGAATTTAGCAGTGGTTGGCAAATGCGTGTCAACCTTGCCAAAATTTTGCTGCAAAACCCCGAAATTATTCTCCTTGACGAACCGACAAACCATCTCGATATTGAATCCATTCAATGGCTGGAAGACTATCTGGCCAACTATTACGGCTGCCTCATTCTGGTTTCCCACGACCGTGCCTTTCTTGACCGTGTAACCAACAGAACCGTGGAAATTACTTTTGGTACTATCCAAGACTACAAATGCAGCTATTCTCAATATGTTCAACAAAGGATGGAACGCATAGAAAGTCAGCAAAATGCTTATGAAAATCAGCAAAAGCAAATTGCCGACATTGAACGTTTTATTGAAAGATTCCGCTACAAAGCCACTAAAGCAAAACAGGTGCAGAGCCGCATTAAGCTGTTGGATAAAATGGATAGAGTGGACATTGACAATATGGATAATTCATCTATTTCCTTTCGTTTTCCACCTGCTCCTCACTCCGGTCGTGTTACTGTTGAAACAGAGCATCTCAATTTAGGCTATGGAACACTCCATGTTTTACAAAATATTGACTTCCATTTGCAACGCGGTGAACGGGTAGCCTTTGTCGGTAGAAACGGGGAAGGCAAATCTACCATGGTAAAAGCCATCGTGGGAGAACTAAAACCCCAACAAGGAACCGTTAAACTTGGGCACCAGGTGGTTGTCGGCTATTATGCTCAAAATCAGGCACTGTTGCTTAATCCTGAGAAGACTGTCTTTGAAACTATTGACGAAATTGCGGTGGGCGATATAAGACCTAAAATAAGAAGTATTCTCGGCAGTTTTTTATTTACAACCGAAGATACCGAAAAGAAGGTAAAAGTCCTCTCAGGAGGAGAAAAATCACGTCTGGCTCTTGCCAAGCTGCTACTCTCCCCTTTTAACTTGCTTATTCTCGATGAGCCAACCAATCATTTGGATATGCAATCTAAAGATGTGCTAAAAAATGCTCTGCTGCAATACGAAGGAAGCATGATTCTGGTTTCTCATGACCGTGACTTCCTTCAAGGGTTAACTGAAAAAGTATTTGAATTTAAAGATCAGCATCTTAAAACCTATATCGGAGATGTTTATGATTTTCTGGAAAAGAAGAAAATAGACTCTCTCAATGAACTACAACGCCAGTTAAACAATACTAAAGAGGGAGAAAAGGGACTTTCAGCCGGCAAAGAAAATTGGGAAAAGAAAAAAGAAGAAGAGGCTAAAGTTAGAAAAATTCAGAATCGCATTAAAAAAATCGAGACAGAAATTTCAGAATTAACTCGGAAACTTCACGCAATAGAAGCTAAACTTGCTCAACCTGAATTATATGCAGATATCATTGCCTCCGGGAAACTTTATCATGAATATGATGAAATAAAAGCTACAATCAATCTACATGAAGAGGAATGGCTGAAATTACAAAGCTGATTCAATCTTTTCTTTTGCAAACTCAAGTTCCTATTCTACGCTTATTTCCCCTCATCACAAATTTAAAAATATTATTTTTTTGGATACCTTGGATTACTATGTTTCTCCGTTGGTCTATCGCAACAATTCCTGACGTAAAGCAAGTTTTGAACTTTAAATTTAGCTTAGAAACAATTAGAAGTAATTATTACTTTGAGAAAAAAATCGCGGGGTAATAATTAATCTAACTCAGGTGAATAACAAAATTTGAGTA
>JAEWNB010000072.1 GCA_023392945.1 Bacteroidota bacterium | reverse complement strand
CCTCTTCCCATTCCGAACAGAGAAGTTAAGCCCGACCGCGCTGATGGTACTGCCTTAACCGGTGGGAGAGTAAGTCGTCGCCCAATACCTTAGCCCGAGTTTTTACTCGGGCTTTTTTTTTTATCCTCACTCTAGTTTTTTGTTTTAAAAGAATTTCTATTCATTAGCATATTAGTGCTTTTTGTCAAACATATTGCCATATCCCTTTGTTATATAAATTGAAAATAGTGATTCTTACTTAAAACTTTTTTGATTTTAATCAATGTTTTTCCTATTCTATAGAATTACTCAAATTCTGATTTATTCAGTCATTTAAATTAAAATATAATCTTATGAAAATTATTAATGTTTTGGAAACGCTCGTTTCAGACACCCCTCATAAAGTTGAAGTGCGAAAATTATACGATAACCCGACAGCACAAGCCATGCACATTACTTTAAAACCCGGAGAATCCCTCAAACCACACATTACTCCGGTTGATGTCTTTTTTTATATTTTGGAAGGAACTGTTAATGTTCAGGTTGGAGAGGAAATTATTGCAGTATCCAAAGATTTTCTTGTCGAAAGCCCCAGAGACATTGTGCACTGTTTATCAAACTCCACATTGATGCCGGCCAAAATATTAGTTGTGAAAGCTCCAAAACCTATTACACAGACTAAACTTTTGTAACTGGCAAAAATTACAAGTTACTACTTTTCCATTTATTTTCCAAGTCTGTCTCTTCTAAAAATCCAAGCACTTAATCGGCTGAATTAAAATTGCCTCATGGTGCTGCAATAAAATAATCGGTCAGGTACCAATCAATGGTATTCGGTTCTCCCGGACCTAAAAGGGCATAAATGGTTTTAAGTTGGATCAAGCCAATGTCTTTAGCATAATAGTATTCTTTTTTGATAATAGGAGAACTATTTATCGTATAGTTATATTCAGCCACAATTACATTATTATATACCACATTATTCGGAAGGGCGATAGTGGTATCTTTTTTGGTAATTAACATGCTACTACGATCGTGAGTAGTATAATTTATTGTCCATCCTGCGCCCAAACTTTCACATAACAAAAGTAAAGTTTCACAATAAGAAGTAGGTGAATTAACTATGCTGTATTGTTTATAACCCTTTAATATTTTATTATCATAAATTGGGAAATAAGCTGTCTCTTTCTCTACACATTCTTCCACGGGGTAATAAGGAGGCTCTTCACTAGTAATCCATGCTTTCTCGTAAAGAGTATGCAATTCATATGAATCGGATGTTTTAATGGTATCACCATTGCTATAAATCCAATACGATCCCGGATAAGCAGGTAAATAACTTAACGGTTTGATAGTATCGCAACCTCTGAAATTTCCGCTTTTTGTATCTATAGGATCGGGTAATTCTTCTTTTTTACATCCTACCAATATAATGATTATAGAAATAGTGCATAATAAAACCTTCTTCATAGCTTTATCTGAAAACTTTTATATAATTTATTTTACAAATAGTCCTTGACTTATTACCTGATTCAATATTAACTTTTTCTTGATATAAGATAAAAGAGTCACATATTTGAGTGCACAAATATAATCAATTCTTGTTTAAAAATTATTTTTTTTAAAATTTTCTTGAGCTTCTTTTTTTCTACACTCGTCGTTGGACCCACAAAAATACTAATATGATGAGTTCAATTAGCTAAAAATCCTATTAAAGGATTGATAAATATTCTTTATTCCCACTCAATAGTAGCGGGAGGTTTAGAACTAATATCGTAAACCACTCTATTGATTCCTTTTACCTTATTAATAATATCGTTGGAAATTTTAGCGAGAAATTCGTAAGGTAACTTTGCCCAGTCGGCGGTCATGCCATCTGTTGAAAGAACTGCACGGAGAGCAACAGCATTTTCATAAGTACGTTCATCCCCCATCACGCCTACAGATTGAATTGGTAAGAGGATTGCACCGGCTTGCCATACCTCGTCATAAAGATTATTTTCTTTTAAGCCCGAGATAAAAATATCATCAGCTTCTTGCAGAATTCTGACTTTTTCGGGAGTGACATCACCAAGTATTCGCACTCCAAGACCGGGTCCAGGAAATGGATGGCGTTGAATCAAATTGGTTGGCATTTCTAAAGCTTTACCCACACGGCGCACTTCATCTTTAAATAATAACTGCAACGGTTCCACCACTTTTAAATTCATTTTCTCGGGTAATCCGCCCACATTATGATGCGATTTGATTACCATTCCGGTAATGGAAAGTGATTCAATACGATCCGGATAGATGGTGCCCTGAGCAAGCCATTTTATATTTTTAAGTTTATTTGCTTCTTCTTCAAAAACATCAATAAACCCCTTTCCGATAATCTTTCTTTTTTTCTCAGGTTCTGAAACTCCTTTCAGAGCATCATAAAAACGTTGGGCAGCTTGAACTCCTTTGACATTGAGCCCTAATGATTTATAATTTTCTAAAACGGTTTCAAATTCATTTTTACGTAGAAGTCCGTTATCTACAAAGATACAATGGAGATTTTTTCCAATGGCTTTATGAAGCAGAAGAGCTGCCACAGAAGAGTCAACTCCTCCGGAAAGACCCAATACAACGCTGTCGTTTCCAATTTTTTCCTTCAGTTCGGAAACCGTACTTTCAATAAAAGAAGCAGGGGTCCAGTCTTGTTTGCAGCCACAAATGCCTACCACA
>JAEWNB010000010.1 GCA_023392945.1 Bacteroidota bacterium | reverse complement strand
GTAGAGGAGAATTTAGTACTGATGGGATTTGAACCGAATCGGGGAAATTTTGTTCCACACATTACCATTGGAAGAATTAAAAAATTAGATAGCACGAAGCGGTTTTGGAAAACTATTGAAAAAGCCGGTCCTTATTCTTCTCAAATTATCAATATTGACGAAATTTCCTTAATTCAAAGTCATTTGACAACGCAGGGGCCGATCTATAAAACATTGCAAAGTTTCAGATTGCAAAGAGAGTAGTAAGGCCATCCCCAAAAAATGCATTTTTTGCGGATTAGTTTTGAAATCAAAATTGGAGTCAAAGCAGAAGATTTTATTTTCTTTTTTTGACTGCTTTTTCAAGTTCCTCAAACCACAATTCTCCGTATTTTCGTATAAGTGGTTCTTTCAGAAATTGATAAACAGGAATTTTGAGTTCTTCCCCTTTTACACAAGCATCTTGACAGACAAACCAGTGGTGGTAGTTAAGAGCTTCGTAATCTGGCAATAGGTTAATTCTGATAGGGTAGAGGTGACAGGAGATTGGTTTTCTGAAATCAATTTCTCCATTTAGAAAGGCTTTTTCAATAGCGCATTTTGCAATACCATTTTCATAATAAACGAAAGCGCAAGCTTCATCGTCAAGAAGTGGTGTTACAAAATTCCCTTCCATATCATAATCAAAAGTGCCTACTTTTTCTACTTTTGCAACTCCTTCTTCAGTCATATATTTTTTGAATTCAGGGAAGAAATCTTCCATTTCACCCACTTCAAGAGGCTCCAGAGGAGCTCCTACATCCCCTTCTACACAGCATAAACCCTGACATTTTTCTAAATCGCAGCAGAAATAATTATCGATTAATTCATCAGAAACGAGTACCCCATTAACAATAATCATAAAAACACTTTATCGGATTTATTTATAAAAAGAAAGCTGATAATGTCATTGGTTTTCCAATTAACACTATCAACTTTCGAAAAATTATTTTTAAAAATTAAAGACGTTCAAGTTTTACAGTAAAATGTCTCATAATAGGAGCTTCCCAAACTATTTTAACTCCTCTGGTAATTTTCTCTCTTCTGTCATACACATTTTTTAAAGCTACAGCAATAACATCCATGTGATTATTAGTATATACACGACGAGGGATAGCAAGTCTAAGAAAATCATTTCCATTAAAACGGTTCTCTCTGGTTACGGGGTCACGGTCAGCCAAAAGATACCCAATTTCGCAGCCACGGATTCCGGCCTCAAGGTAAAGTTCGATAGTGAGCGTTTGAGCAGGAAACTCTTCTTTAGGAACATGTGTCAATAATTTTGGAGCATCAACAAAAATGGCATGTCCACCGGCAGGACGTTGATAAGGAATTTCAAATTCATCCAGTCGTTTAGCAAGATAAGCAACTTGCTTGATACGGGTTTCCAGATTTTCAAATTCTGTATTTTCATCCAGTCCGATTGCAAGAGCATTCATATCGCGACCATTCATTCCGCCGTAGGTAACAAATCCCTCAAAAACAATTCCAAATACTTTAGCCTGATCATACCATTCTTCAATATTGGTAGCAATAAAACCACCCATATTTACAATGGCATCTTTTTTGGCACTCATAGTCATTCCATCCGCATAGGAGAACATCTCTTTTGTAATCTCTTTAATTGTCTTATTTTCATAACCTTTTTCTCTTGTTTTGATAAAATAAGCATTTTCTGCAAAACGAGCAGAATCGAAGATAACCGGTTTTTTGTATTTTTTTGCCAGTTTATGAACTTCACGTAAATTTTCCATAGAAACCGGTTGCCCTCCGGCCGTATTATTTGTTATGGTAACAATAATAAAAGGGACTTTATTTCCAGATTCAACTAAAACTTTTTCAAGTTTTTCAGGATCAACATTTCCTTTAAAAGGAATTTCCAGTTGGGTGTCTTTAGCTTCATCAATTGTGCAATCAATAGCAAATGCATGACGTGATTCAATGTGTCCTTTAGTAGTATCAAAATGAGAATTTCCCGGAATAAAATGACCTTCTTTAACAAGAACACTAAACAATACATTTTCAGCAGCTCTTCCTTGATGAGTTGGCAATATATATTTAAATCCGGTAAGATTAGTTATCATATCTTTCATTTTATAGAAAGAAGTAGCTCCGGCATAACTTTCGTCACCGGTCATCATCCCGGCCCATTGGGTATCGCTCATGGCTCCTGTTCCGGAGTCAGTGATTAAGTCAATATAGACCTGTTCTGCTTTAAGTTGAAATACATTATTACAAGCTTCTTTTAACCATTTTTCACGTTCTTTTAACGTGCTTTTATGGATAGGTTCAACCATTTTAATTTTCCATGATTCTGCAAAAGGAATTTCCATAATATTTATTTTTATTTATTATTATTTGATTGTTTCATTATATTTCTGATACATTTTGGGCAACTTCCACAAACAACTGTTAATGAATCAGCAATCATTTTTCTTTCAAGCAAACCATTAACATCATAAAAACGCCATTCTCCATCACATATTCCCATATTATAATGTCCGACATAAAGTGGTTTGCCGGTTTCACGATATACTTTATAGGTCCCATTTTCTTTTCCCTGCACATAAAAACCCTCAGAATTAACTTTTCCGTCAATGAAATAAGACCGCCACTGTCCATCTCTCAGATTATTTTTCAGATTACCTTCGACATATTTCTTTTTTCCCGGGAAATAATGTACTTCACGGATTTTTTCATTTGTCATATTTCCGTTTTTATCTATCTTGTAGAAATAAACCACTTTTGGAGTTTTGTCGCTATTCCATTCCATCACTTTTCTACCTCGCATAGTGTCATCAGGGTCAATAGTACCTTTCTTGCCAAAATGGTTACATGAATATGTAAATGTAAGCAATGCAAATAATAAAGAGTATAAAATAATTTTCTTCATATAGATATAATTTATAAAAGTCAGTAATTTTATTTTAATCTTATTCAAATAAAAAAGAAAAAAATAAAATTGATATTATTTCTTGTATGGTTTGTTTAGCTCTTCCAATACTTCTTTGGTAATATCTTTTGTAGGATCGGCAACTATTAGTTGTCCTCCGTATTGATAGGTAAAGATAAAGGAGGCATTTCTTCCGGCATTAATACGCTTGGCAGCATTCATCAAGGAATCTGCAATTTGCTGTAAAGCAGCCATATGTCTGGTTTGGAGATCTGAAGATACCTTGTCATATTCTTGTTGAAGAATAGTACTTTCTTTAGTCAATTGTTCCTGAGTGTTTTGAATTTGTGCAGGTGTCAGTATATTGGCTTGATAATTCTTTTGGAACTGGTTGTATTTGTTTTCCAAAGCCTTTTGTCGATTAGCAAAGATGGCTTCCTGCTTAGCCTGCTCAGTTTCAATATCTTTTGTTAAAATATCAACTAAATCATAATTTTCATTGATTGTATCAATGTTGATATAAACAATTTCTCCTGTTCCCGGAAGTCCTGTATAAGTTGTTTTTGGAGCAGCTTTTTCTTTTGGGAAGAAAAAGTAAAGTAAAAAAAGTACTATGATAGCAATTATCATAAATAGGTAAAGGACAATTCGAAAAGTAGGAGATAGCATCCTTTTGGGACAATCTTTTTCTTTTTCAACTTGTGGTATAACTTCAATTTCGTTTTGTTCTTCAACTGAGGTCAAATTAGTCTCTTCTTCAAAATTATTCATACTATAAATTTAATTTATTATATATTTTTCATACTTAATTACCAACATCTGACATGTATTTGATACGCATGATTCTGATTTCTTCCAGAGAATATTCATCTTCTCCAAGAGATTTAAGGGCCTTGTCAACAGAGTCGGTTTCGGCTTCAGAGAAGTATTCTAGAATTTCATCCTGATGATAGGGTTCAATGTATTCATCGATATAATAGCTGATGTCAAGTTTTGTTCCAGAAGCTACAATATTTTCAATTTCAGTGAGAAGTTCATTCATTTCCAACCCTTTAGCAATAGAAATATCTTCAAAATTCAGTTTTCTGTCTATACTTTGGATTATATACACTTTGATCGCCGACTTTTTAATGACAGATTTTACGATAAAATCCTGAGGTCTTTCAATTTCGTTTTCAACAACATATTTTTTTATCAACTCAGCAAAAGGTTTTCCATACTTCTGAGCCTTTCCGGTTCCAACACCGCTGATATGAGTCATTTCTTCGATGTTAGTAGGATACTGAATGCACATATCTTCCAATGAAGGGTCCTGAAAAATAATATAAGGAGGCAAGTTTTCCTTTTGAGAAATAGTCTTTCTTAAATCCTTTAGGAGAGAGAAAAGAGTTTTGTCGATAGCATCTCCTTTTGGGACTACCTCGTCCATAAGGTCACTATCTTCATCGGAATCATCGGTAACCGGTTTGGCAATATTAATAGTATAAGGGTTGCTTAAATATTTTTCACCTTTAGGAGTAACTTTTAAAAGTCCGTAGTTTTCAATATCTTTAATAAGTAATCCTTCAAAGATTGCCAGTCTGATCACATTAGACCAAAACTTTTTATTAAATTCTTGTCCTTCACCAAACTGTTTAAGTTTATTATGTTTGAATTTAATAATTGAAGTAGTTTTATCACCGGTTAATATATCGATAATATGATCTTCCTTAAATTGTTGTTTTACAGTTTGAATGATTTCGATAGCCAGTTGAACTTGTTCAGAAGCATTCATTTTAGGCCTTGGGTGATTACAGTTATCACAATTGTTACAAGTTTCTTCTTCATAATTTTCTCCGAAGTAGTGAAGTAAATGTTTCCTTCTACAACTTGTTGATTCGGCATAAGATGCTGTTTCAGCTAATAATTGTTTGACAATTTCCTGCTCAGCAACCGATTTTTTATTTGAGAATTTTTCAAGTTTATAAAGATCTTTGTAATCATAAAAAGCAATACAGAGGCCTTCTCCGTCGTCGCGGCCAGACCGCCCGGTTTCCTGATAATACCCTTCCAGGCTTTTTGGCATATCATAATGAATTACGAAGCGAACATCAGGCTTGTCAATTCCCATTCCGAAAGCAATAGTGGCAACAATAATCTCTGCTTTTTCCATCAAAAATGCATCCTGATTATTTACACGGGTGGCAGAATCAAGTCCTGCATGATAGGGGAGGGCGCGGATTTTGTTTACTTGTAAAAAGCTGGCAAGTTCTTCAACTTTTTTTCTGCTTAAGCAATAAATTATTCCTGATTTTCCTGAATTACTCTTGATGAATTTTACAATTTCCTTGTCAATATTGGGAGTTTTTTCGCGAATTTCATAATAGAGATTTGGTCTGTTAAATGAAGAAATAGAAATATCTGCTTTGTCCATCGAAAGGTTCTTTTGAATATCACTCTGAACTTTTGGAGTTGCAGTTGCGGTTAAAGCAATAACAGGAACTTTCTTTCCAATGGCATCAATGATAGTTCTTATGCGTCTGTATTCAGGTCTGAAATCATGTCCCCATTCTGATATACAATGAGCTTCATCAATAGCATAAAAAGAGATATTTATATCTTGAAAAAAATCAATATTTTCTTCCTTAGTAAGAGATTCTGGTGCAACATATAATAATTTAGTCTTTCCGGAAAGTAGGTCATCTTTCACAATTTTGATTTCAGTTCTGGTAAGTGATGAGTTTAGAAAATGTGCAATTCCCAAATCGGTACCAAAGTTACGAATTGCGTCTACTTGGTTTTTCATCAATGCTATAAGTGGGGAAATAATTATTGCCGTTCCGTCTAGCATCAAAGCAGGCAACTGATAACAAAGTGATTTTCCCCCGCCTGTGGGCATAATTACAAAACAATCTTTCCCTTTGAGTAATGATTTTATAATTTTAAGCTGTTCCCCTTTAAAACTATTGTAGCCGAAAATGTTTTTCAGCTTTGAATATATCTCTTTATTAGTATAATTTTCCATTAGTGATTAACGATGAATATTGCTTTAAATGATAAATGCTTTATTTTAATTTTTGTGGTTTTGTCCATCAGTAAATTGTTTAACAAAGGTATAAAAAATAGTTTGGAATAATAAAATATTTTTTGAAGATATTTAATGAAATTGAATTAACTATTTGATTGTTAGACCATTAATTTTAATAAATCATATTTTTCTTCAGATAACGTGTTACATATTCATCGATTCCATTTTCTAATGAATGAAAAGATTTTCTATATCCTAGACTTTTCAATTTTTTCATTTCAGCTTGAGTATAGTATTGATATTGATTACGAATATCTATAGGAATGTCAATAAATTCAATAGATGGTTCTATATTCAAGGCTTTGAAAGTGGCATTTGCTAAAGATAGAAAATGACGTGCGTATCCGGTTCCTAAGTTATAGATAGAGCTTTTCCGTGGTTTTTGCAAAAACCAATATAAAACATTGACAACGTCTTTTACATAAATAAAATCACGAAGTTGTTCTCCGTCAAGATAGGCGGGGTTGTGAGATCGAAATAATTTTATCTTACCGGTTTCATGTATCTGATTATAGGAATGATAAATTACAGATGACATGCGTCCTTTATGATATTCGTTTGGTCCGTAAACATTAAAAAACTTAAATCCGGCCCAATAAGGAGGCTGATTTTTCTGTTTGAGAACCCATTTATCAAATTCATTTTTTGATTTGCCGTATGCATTTAAGGGAACTAACTTGGAAATATTTTTTTCATTGTCACTATATCCAAATCTCCCATCGCCATAAGTGGCCGCAGATGAGGCATATAGAAGTGGAATTCCATGTTTTGTAGCGAAGCTCCACATCCTTTGGGAATAGGATAGATTTAATTCTTCAAAAACCGAATAGTCGCTTTCAGTCGTGTCTGTTCTTGCTCCTAAATGAATAATAAAATCAATCTTTTGGATATTGAGTTCTGCCCATTTGAAAAAATCTTCTCGTTGAATCTTATCGCTAAAATGTTTATTAGTCCAATTCTTAAGTTTATTTTCCTTAGTAAAATCATCAACAATAATAATATTATCAATATTAAGCGAGTTTAGTTTTCCTACCATGCAACTGCCAATAAAACCGGCTGCGCCCGTCACTATAATCATGATTCAAATTTTTGGCAAAGATAATTATTTTTATCTGTTCTGAAAAAGTGTTTTTTTACTTGATAATATTACATGTAATATAATAAACCATAAGATTGGAATAATATGTTCAATTGATTTAGGAAGATTAATAAGAGAAAAAGACTACTCTTTTTCGATTACTTTCGAGTTTTGAATATCTATTTTTGGCTCCTCTTTAAAATAATATTGACCAAAGAACTCTTTAACCACAATTCGAAGCAACGAATAGGCAGGTACAGCCAATACCATTCCCAGAATACCTCCTATTTGCGCAGCAGCAAGAATTACGATAAAGATTTCCAATGGATGAGCTTGCACACTCTTGCCATAGATAAGGGGTTGCAATAAAAAGTCATCAAGCAGCTTGGCAAATCCAAAAGCAATAATTACTTTTAAACCGGTTATAACAAGAACAGCTTGTGTTGGATTGATCGGAATCATGCCTGTAATCGAGATAATAATACCAATAAAAAGACCGATTAGAGGACCTACATAAGGAATTATATTCAGCAGACCACCTATTAAACCAATAAGAAGGGGATTGGGAACGCCAAGAATATAGCAAATGATGGCTTCAATAGATCCCATAATTATCATTTCCAGAAGGACTCCTGAAAAATATCTCACCAATTGTTTTTTAGTTGCAGAAAGGATATGGTCAAAACTATCGCGATAAGCTATGGGGATCAACTTCTTAATCATTTTAAAAAAGATCTCATTGTCCTTCAAAGAGAAAAAAGTCATAAAAATGACAGAAAAAGCTCCCACAAAAAGAGCTACTGCGAGATGAATTGTTCCTCCGAAAATATTTCCAACATTAAGTTGCGAAATCAGGGTTCTAATTTTATCGCTAAGAATATCCCCAAGATTGTCGGCAGGTAAAAGAAAACCGACATTTTTCAAATAAGATTCAGTTTTTACTAAGCCAACAGAAATAGTATCTGCTATTACTTCCGGATCAATAGAAGCAAGTGATTTGAATTCGGAAATCACAAGAGGGATCAAAAGATAAAAAAAGAAGGCAAATAGTCCGACAATCAGAATTAGGGCAATTGCAGCAGAAAGAGACTGGGGGATTGTTTTCTTTTTCAGCTTTATTAAGCTAAGTAATTTAACAATAGGACTTCCAAGAAGAGATAATACCAAGGCGAGGAACATATATATTACGATGTCCGAAAAATACCAGCCAATAAAACATAAAAAACCAAGAAACAACAAGATGGCTACAATAGTACCATAATTATTTTCTTTCTTTTTCATTTTTCTGTTTTTTTAAATTTTGATTTGTTTTTGATTTTCTTCGAAATGATTCGCGAATGTCTTTTGCATTATTAAATTCTTGTTTATAAATCAAGGCAATTCCTACTCCTTGGGAATTTTTTGTAGTAAGGTCGAGTGTAGAGTATTCATCATTAAAATTAAAAATTTCAACTCTCCAGCTACCTGATTCAGTAATCAGATATTTAATTCTTACATCACCAATAAAATTGGAAGCTGAATTTTCGACAGTTTTGTCATCGCTATAACCGAGGTTAGTCTCAATAATAATTCTGTCATTTAGCAGAGGGATTGAAGCATTGATACCATATTCGGCAGAATGAGAATTGTCAGCACTTTTATATATAACACCGACATCGGCATATTTAATTTGTTTTGAAATAAAATTTCCAACAATACCTGACAACATATCAATACCTGTATTTCCAATAGTTGAAGCAAGTTGTTCGGCATTAACTTCGGAAGAAAACTTGGAAAAGAAAACCAAAGAGAAAAATTGCTTGGCAACATTATGTACATTGCTGGTATCAATTGCACTATACAACATACTATTGATATCATTACTTGCATTGGGGAGTTCAAAAGAAAAACCGATATTAGGACTCATGAGATTTCCACTAAGGTTAATATAAGCATGGACTTGTGTTCTGCGAATTTCGATATCCGGAATAATATCAGTAAGAGAAGCTGTTGTTTTATAAAGAGCCTGAGCATGAAGGGTTGAATTTTCAATTGGGCCGTTAAAGGTAACAGTTCCGCCCGGAACAAGGTCGAATTTTGTATTCAAAATAACATCTTTGAGCGACATGGCAAATTTTCCTGATAAGAGGGTCAACATTCCGGAGAGTTTCAGATCAGAGAGCGTATTATACTCAATTCTTAACTTCCCATCGGAGCGACAGAGCAATGTTCCCCCTATTGAGGGGTCCAAGTCAAGTTGAACTTCAGCATCTCGGGTAACATCAAAAATAAAGTCAAAATCAACCACCATAGCAGATTCATCATTAGACGGTTTAAGAGCCCCTTTCCCGGGTTTAGCCAAGTCAACTTTAAATCGCACTCCTTCAGTTTCATAAACTTTATCCGAGAAAGTGACGGGCAAATAAAGTTTACTTCCCGCAAGTGTTTTTAAATTATTCCCTTTAAAAAACAAACTCTTCTCATCACCGACAATAGAAACTTTTCCTTTCACAAAACCCACTCCATAAAAATAGGTATCCGGTTGTTTAACAGTATTCAGAGCCAATATTTTATCTGTTTCCACCGTCAGATCAATTTTAAAATCTTTAAAATTATGGTGATAGACATGCCCATTAAGGATTGCTGTGTTATTAAACATATCCGAAAGGGTAATATTAGTAAACTCAAACCCCTTATTAGTAAATTGAATAGTCTGATTTTGGATTTTATAGACAGTATTAAGTTGCGCAATACCCAGTAAACCATCTATTACTTTTACTTTTCCATTAAAAAAGGTAGAATCCGGTTTGGCTATGAAAGTAAGCTCACCTGAAGCGTTCCCTGACACAATTTGGCTAAAAGATTCCAGAAAAGGGGATAAAAAGCCAACACGTAACGTGTCAATAGAAGCTTTAACTTCGAGGGCAGGAATATTGGAATTATACACTCCGCTCAGGTTAGCAAGCTTTATTTTCTCATCGTTATAATTTTTAAGCGTATAACTATTGATAATGGCTGAATTAATAGGATTATCTCTATGGAAAATACCGCCGCCAAATCCTAAAAGACTTCCCTGAGGAGCTGCAGCAGCCAAAAAGAGGTTTCCAAAAAGAGCATCATTAAAAACAAATCTATCGACAAGGAGTTTGCCGGTAAACAATCTGGCATTATTCCAAGATGAAACCTTAATTTTTGCAGAAATATCGCCGCCGAACTTCATATTCAAATTTGAAGCAAAAGTATTAATCTGAGATAAATCGACATTTTTAATATCAATATTAAGATCATCATTCCCTGAAAAAGAGAAAACACCACTCACATTAATCTGACTTAGGTCAGATTGCAGGATAACATTATCGAACACTAAATCATTATTCTTAAGATGAATAAGATGGTCTTGATTGAAAGTCCATTTGCGAGCGTTAACATAGAGACTGGAATTGACAAATTTGGCCAGAATATTTTTTTTATCAAGGGCATTGACATAGCCGCTCAGCCTGGATTCATCTTTAGAAATTGATGCCGGGTTATTCCATTTCAGATCGTAATTGATATTATTTTTAAAAATAGATGAATGAAAGCCTATATTACTAAAAACTATATCATTTTTCTTCTGTGGCAGAATTACATCTTTGCAATTAAGCATCAAAATAAATGAGCTGTCGGAGTCTGCATGACCATCAGCAACAAAATTTTCTACTTTCACTTTTTCTTTAATGCTGAAATGTTCTATATTAATATTCAGACTATCATTATGTTGTTTAGAATTAATATGAACATTAACTGTGGATAATGGAGCTACTCTCATACCCGGATAAAAAAGGGCAAGAATCTCTCTGGTACGGAAGGTTTGAACGAAAAAATTGAAATAATACTCCTTATCATCCTTTATCTTAGCACTTTTTTTCAAAGTAATATTTTTTTCAGGCAATAAGTTCGGGAAATAACGGTATCCTACTTCTGCAAGAGAGTCAAACAAGCTATTTAGTGCATAATTTGTAGTCATGGTAGCATTTACAAAATTAGTCTTCAGTATAAACTTATGAAGTCCGGAGGCAGTATTAATTGCTGTCAGTCTTATTCTCTCCCCCTTAACAGAGGCACTATCCTGCATATAATTCAGTCCGTCCACACCGACATATCCGTTTAGTCCCTCAAATCTGTCTCCGCTTATATTAAGTTCGAGGGATTCAAATGAGAGTTCAATATTAGGATGTTTTTTTACATAGAGGAAAAACTTGTCAAAATTTTGCGATGAGGAAGTATCGATATTTCCAACATATTTAAGCATTTCTCCGGGAGCAAATCTATCAAGAGAAATAAAGCTTTTAAAATTTGGGATTGTCCGTGTTAGATCTATCAGACCGGTGAAATCAAAACTAAAGTTGGTATCTAAAGAGCTGATTTTTCCATCATATTTTTTATCCCCATACAAACCGGCAAAAGTGATATTTTTAATCGGATAGCCATAAAAATCGAAACGACCGGCATTTCCTTCAAGGTGAGCTTTAATTGACTTGGAAAAATTATCACTATATTTCGGAGATTCAGCAGTTCCGGTAATTTTTGAATTGAGAGAGACTATACCCAAATATTTTTGATTGGGCAATATTTTTCCAAGGTTAAAATTTTTGGAAGCAAAGCGACCTTCATAGGTTAGATTTCCTGCATCATCATCCACAACAAGATTAGCAAAAAGGTCTCCTGCATCTGAATATAGGTTTACTTGTGTTTCAAATTCCGTTAATTCACCAAAGAAATAGCCATTCACTTTTATAGCTCCTGCATTAGTAAATTGTTTAGGTAGAGAAATAGTATCTCCTCCAGGAAGTGTAAAGAGTAATAAATCAGAAACATCAAGTCGGGCATCTAATAAATTCAGATTAAAATTGAGATTTTCTTTTTCAGCAGCATTGCCAATCACCAGATCCCCGGCTAAAGAAGTTGAATTTCCGTAATGGACAACAAACTCATCAATGCTGAGTTTGTTGACAGGACCTTTAACCAGCCCCGTTAAAACAAAAGTTTCATCCATCCCTTTCAAAGAAGGGGCAAAACAAGCAATATCTTTCATACTTAGAGAAGATGGTCGAACAACAGCGTCAAACTTTACACTATCTACAAATTCGGAATAGCTACTCCAGTCGTAATAGTTAAATGTCAAATCCAAAAAAGCACTACTATATGGAGTTACAAAATGACCGCCTTCACAAATCAATTTTTTATTATTAATTCTAAAATTTCCGCTACCGGCAAGCAACTTAAAGCCGGTATATTGATCATAACAGATATCGGAAATTCGAAAAGAAATATCGTCACGGTTAATAGTAAAATCAGTAGAATGAAAATCAATATTTTTAATTTCGAAATAGCCATAATCCATTTCATCAATTCCCCCTTTATAAACTCGTAAGCTATCGTTAACGTAGAGAAATCTGCTATTAGTCATCTCCAAGCGATCTGCACGTATAATAAATCCCTTTTTTGGTTTATCCGATTTAAATTTTTCAGCCCACATTGCAATATTCACAGATTCATCACCAACATACTTGCGAACAATCACATCTGCATCATCAAATCGAAGACTCCCAAAAGCTATTGAAACCGGAGATTTCTTAAAGTATTTAATTCGGGTCTTGGCATAGTTAACCCTGATCATATCATTGCCTCTGTAATCTTTAATATGAAAATCCCTGACAACAAGTTTTAGAGTAGGAGTTAAATAGATGCTTCCGATAGAAATTTCAGATCCCCATTTTTGTGTAATATAGGAAGTCACTTTATCAACTAAAGCATTTTGAATTTTTGGAATAAAAAACAGACCAACCACTATCAAATCAAGGGCAATGAGAACACCCAGCACCCACAGTAGCACAATGGCAATTTTTTTTGTAATTTTGCGTCCCAAAATTGTATTATTATGTCTGTTTATATACTCGGTATAGAATCATCCTGTGATGATACTGCTGCTTCGGTTCTTTCTGACACCACCATTTTATCAAACGTAATTGCAAGCCAAAAAGTACATTCCGAGTTTGGTGGCGTAGTTCCTGAATTGGCATCTCGTGCCCATCAGCAGAATATCATCCCGGTAATTGATACTGCACTTAAACATGCAAAAATAAACAAAAATCAATTATCTGCTATTGCTTATACAAATGGCCCCGGATTATTAGGTTCTTTATTGGTAGGAAGTTCTTTTGCTAAAGCTATGGCTTACAGTTTGGAGATTCCGATTATTGAAGTTGATCACTTACAGGCACATGTTTTGGCAAATTTTCTGAGCAAGCCGGGAGAAAAAAAGAAGATCCCTGAATTTCCGTTTCTTTGTTTGACTGTATCAGGAGGGCATACCCAACTATTAAAAGTAAACGACTATTTTGAAATGCAATATTTAGGTGGCACTATTGATGATGCTGCCGGCGAAGCCTTCGACAAAGCAGCAAAGATCCTAGGACTTTCATATCCGGGAGGTCCTATTATAGATAAACTGGCAAAAGAGGGAAATCCGAAAAAATTTCACTTTTCCATTGCAAACCTGCCTGATTACAATTTTAGTTTCAGCGGGCTAAAAACATCATTTTTATACTTTATCAGAGACAATCTTAAAACAAATCCAAACTTTATTCAGGAGAATCTTGCTGATTTGGCTGCATCCATTCAATATGCAATAATCAAATCTCTAACCAATAAAATGGGAGCTTTACTTAAAAATCATTCATGTCGAGATATTGTTTTGGCCGGAGGAGTTTCAGCAAATTCAGGCTTGAGAGAAGCAATGCAACTTTTAGCAAAAAATGAAAACCGGAATCTTTACTTACCTTCCATAGATTTGACGACAGACAATGCTGCTATGATTGCGGTGTGCGGGTATTATAAATTTACAAAAGGAAATTTTTCAACTTTAAATGCTACACCTTATTCGTCAGTGCAGCAGCACCAAGAATAGCTGCTTCGTTCTCTTTTAATTTAGAAACCAATATTTGAGTCTTTCCTTTATAAATCGAAAGCAAATTTTCATCAAAAGATTTTCTGATCGGGTCCAGCAAAATATTACCGGCTTTTAAAGGACCTCCCATCAAGAAGATAGCTTCAGGAGAAGTATAGGCAACTGAGTTTGCCAAAGCAAGTCCCAGAATTTCTCCGGTTTTTGCAAGTACTTGATTTGCGAGCTGATTCCCATTCATAGCAGCTTTTGTAATAGCTTTAAAACCATAATCATGACTAATGACATCTTCCAGTCCTGTATAGTTATCAATATTTTTCATCATTTCGATGCAAGTTTTGCGAATACCTCTTGCCGAAGTATACTGTTCAAGACAGCCTTTTCTCCCACAATTACAAGGTCTTCCTTCCGGGAATATAATGGTATGACCTATTTCTCCGGCATTCCCGTCATGACCGTAAACTAATTTTCCGTCAACAACTATACCGCTTCCAACTCCCGTTCCGATAGTAAACATGATAAAATTTTTCATTTTTTTTGCTCCACCGTAAATCATTTCACCGTAAGCAGCAGCATTTGCATCATTTGTCACTATTACTTCAACAGGAATAGATTTTTGGATTAATTTTCTTAAATCTATTTTTCCTTTAAAATTAAGATTAACAGCATTCTCAACACAGCCGGTGTAATAATTCCCATTAGGAACACCAACGCCGATTCCGGTTATTTCAGGGATATTATTCTTCGAAATTAAGAGGCGTATATTATTTATCAACGCATCAACATATAAATTTACATCCGTAAATAAAGCTGTCTTTATTCTCAGCATCTCCAAACAAAGTCCCTCACTGTCAACCAATCCGATGTCAGTATTGGTTCCGCCGATATCAACCCCAATAGAATATAATTTTTTCATTTTGAAATAGTTAAATAATTAACTGCGATTAATTTATCATAAACAGTCCCTTCATCACGTAGATAGATTAAAACAGTATAATCATTTTTGGTTTCCCAGTGACTTCCTTCAATATATGTTTCATCAATAACATTAGTTCCGTTTTTTACAAATACATATTGGTAATTATAATAGCCCTGTTTAAGAAAGAGAGATGCTTCCCAATAGTTTGAAGTTGGGTTATAAACAAGTTTTGCCTTAGGATTGATTTGCCAGTCAGTGAGTTCTCCATAGACGTATACATTTCCATCTTTTATTGGAAAATCAGAGCGGAGGGCAAAATGAGTGATTACATAATCTTCTGTGTTTTGCCCGGGAAAATCTTCATTTTTATAATAGCATCTTCCTTTAAGAGTAGTATTTGTCTCATAGGCTCCGAAAGGTCTTGCCAGATCTTCCACAATATAGGCATTGTTGGTATGATTCAGAAATCTGACCGATACTATCCTGTTTCCGTTATACCGCAAACTTTTAATGTCAAAAGTTCTGAATTCAGCACCTCCGGTGAACACATTTTCATTATTGTCATAATCAAAACTGTATTCCCCCGGTTTTCCTGAGCGGTATTTAAGACCGATAATTGCATTATCCCAACGTCCATTCTGCATAATAGTTGCATTTAGGTATTGAGCGGGATTTCTGATGAGGTAATTGCCTGCATATACCACGAAATCAACCTCCTGTTTGGTAAACATATTATTTACATCGGTAGCATCGCTTACAATTCCGTTAACAGAAGCAGGAGAAGACTCCATTATCATAAGTCGTCGGGTTATAATAGGATTATCAAGGTTATCATCATAAACAAACAAAATATAATTACCTGATTTTGTAATATTCATACGGTCGTTTGGAAACAGAAGTTCATAATGAATATAATGTTGAATTGTGTTAAATGAATAGGAATAATCTGTTATTTCATCCTCCATAAAGCCATCCAAATACTCTAATTGATTAAGATCAGATATTTTCCAGTCATGAGTACAATGAATCAGCGTATATTTTAAATAACGGCTTTCTGTTTCCAGATCATCAAACACAAGCTTTAATTTATCCTCTCCGTTCAACTTAATAATAGGCTGACCGAAATCGTATCCTTCAAGGCACAATTTAACACTTTCAATCCCACTAACATAAACTTTATTATCCAATGCAATATTCTCGAATTGCTGAGAAAAGCCGAAAGATAAAATGCTTATAAATAAAACAGTTGTCCAAATCTTTTTCATAAAAAATTGGATATTAAGTTATTAACTCGAAAAACTCTTCCGCAAATTAAAATGGGAAGGAAAAAACTATAACAACTGCAAATTTAATAAAAAACCAATACAAATATCTAGATTATTTATCAACAAAAAATGTATTTTTGCAACTTAAAGAAAAAAGCATGAAAGTAAGCAGCAGAAAAGTTCATATTCAGGCATCTGATCAAAAAATATTCACTTTATTAAACAATTTTAACAATTTCGGAAGATTTTTGCCGGAGCAGATTCAGCATTGGGAATCCACGGAGGAGTGGTGTAAATTTACCATTCAAGGATTGTTAACAATGACTCTTTCCATACTTGAAAAACATGAATTTTCAAAAATTATTTTTCAGGCTGACAATGATAAAAATATTCAAGTTACTATTATTTTAAATATCAATGGAATAGAAGAGCAAAGTGATATTTTAGTGGAGGCAACAGCAGATGTCCCCGTTTTTTTATCGGCAATGCTCAATAAACCTATGCAAAACTTCGTTGATTTGATGGCTGAAAAGATTAAAAATGAAGCAGAAAAAGAAGTAATATGAAATTAACTATCAGAACAGAAGGGCTTGTTAAAAAGTATAAAAACCGTGTAGTGGTTGACAACGCCTCTTTTAATGTTGAACAAGGCGAAATTGTGGGCTTACTTGGTCCTAACGGGGCAGGAAAGACTTCTTCATTTTATATGATTGTGGGATTAATAAAACCATTTTCAGGAGAAATTTTTCTTAATGAAGAAAATATCACTAAGTTACCTATGTATCAAAGAGCGAAAATGGGAATTGCCTATTTGCCTCAAGAGGCTTCGGTATTTCGTAATTTGAGTGTTGAAGATAATATTAGGGCAGTACTTGAATTTACTGAATTGAGCAAATCAGAACAGAAAGATAAGCTGGAAAGCTTAATTTCTGAATTTAACATTCAGAAAGTTAGGAAAAACATGGGAAATAATCTTTCCGGAGGTGAACGCCGCAGGACAGAAATTGCCCGATGTCTGGCTTCTAATCCAAAGTTCATTTTATTGGACGAGCCGTTTGCAGGAGTTGATCCTATTGCTGTTGAAGATATTCAAAATATTGTGGCTGCCTTAAAAAATAAAAATATTGGAATTCTTATTACTGACCATAATGTGCATGAAACCCTTTCAATTACAGATCGATCCTATCTTCTTTATGAAGGAAGAATCTTAAAATCTGGTACTTCAGAAGAACTTGCCGGGGATGAGTATGTTAAGAAAGTATATTTAGGAAGAAATTTTGAATTGAGGAAACCATAATTATAATAGTTTATATACTTTAATAATAAATAAAAATTCATAGAAATATTTTTGTATATTTGCGGGCTCAAAAAATAAAACTCTTTAAGAAAAATAAATTATTAATAATCAAATAGATAAAAAATGCGTAACAAAGGTTTGATTCTTTTTTTTACAATACTCATTGCATTAGTTTGCGTGTATTGCTTATCATTTTCTTTCATCACCTGGTCTGTAGAAAAAGATGCCAAGAAATTTGCACAGGAAGTTATAGATGATCCTGTTGTCGGAAAAGATATAATAAAATTGTCTAATGGGGATCCGATGCTTGAAAAACAGATTAGGGATTCCATTTATTCTGAAAGAGAAACCCATTTTCTCTCCAAGATGAAAGATTCTTCGGTTTTTCTGGGAATGACTTATAAAGAGTGTAAGTATAAAGAATTGAACTTAGGTCTTGACTTAAAGGGCGGTATGAATGTTACCCTTGAGATTTCCATTCCTGACGTTCTGAAGAGCTTGGCTATCAATACTGATGACCAGCTTTTCAAAAATAGTTTTGAAAAAGCACAAGTTACCTATAAAGAAACTAACGGAGATTTTATTGATATTTTTGTTAAGCAGTTTAATCAGGAAAAAGCTTCCCTAGGTTTAAATAATGCTCTTTTACGTACTTATTTTGGGGAGCGTTCAGGAATAAAAAATGCTTCTGACAAAGAAATTATAACTTTTATTCAAACAGAATCCAACGATATCATCGACCGTACTTTTAAGATTTTGCGTACTCGTATTGACCGTTTTGGTGTTGCATCTCCAAATATACAACGCTTACAAGGCGGTCGTATTTTGGTAGAACTCCCGGGTATCAAGGAACCGGAACGTGTTACCGATCTGTTAAAAAGTACTGCAAAGCTTGAATTTTGGGAAGTATACAATGACCCTGTAAACGGTGGAACAATTCAGGAAGCATTCAGACTTGCTGACTTGCAATTAGGAGAGCAACTAAAAGCTAGAAAAGCTGCAGCAAGCGGTGAAGTAGTTCCGACAGATTCTTTATTGGCAGATTCTTTATCTGCAGATTCCGCTACACTTGCTATTGATTCTTTGACAAAAAATGATGAAACGGCACAAAAGAGCGGAGTAGGACCTATACTTAGCAAAGCCTCATCAGGTAGTGACGGCGTGGCAATTGCCTTTTTCAAAGAAGCTGAGATGAAAGAGGTAATCGTTTTATTGCCGGAACTGAACAGATTACTGGGAAATAACAATGTTGTTTTCTATTGGGGTACTTCAAATAAAGATTTTGGCAATGCTTATCCATTAGTGCCCCTCAAAAAGAATAATGACCGCATAGGACCTAAATTAAGTTCTGAAACAATCGGCGGTGCTAGAGTAGTGCGTTCTGCCCGACAGGATGTTGACCAAAACAACAGAGTTGTTGTAACAATGTCAATGGAAGACCAGGCTTCTGATGAATGGCGTAAAATCACGCGTGCCGCTGTTGATAACAAATCAAAGACTACTTTTATTGCGATTGTTCTTGATGAACAAGTATATTCTTATCCGAGAATTAATACTGAAATTCCTAACGGAAATAGTGAAATTTCTGGAAATTTCACTATTGATGAAGCAAAGGACCTTGCAACAGTTCTAAACTCGGGGAACCTCGAAGCCGGAGTAAATATTGTCCAATCTGAAGTTGTTGGACCTACTCTTGGTAAAGAATCTATCAATGCCGGTTTGTTATCTTTCTTATTGGCGTTTGTGTTGGTTCTGCTCTATATGATCCTTTATTACAGTCGTGCAGGTTTTGTTGCCGACTTAGCATTATTTACCAACGTTTTCTTTATTATCGGTATTCTTGCTTCCCTTGGTGCTGTGTTAACATTGCCGGGTATTGCGGGTATCGTTCTTACAATGGGTATGGCGGTAGATGCGAATGTAATTATCTATGAGCGTATTCGTGAAGAAATTCGGGCAGGAAAAGGATTGAGAATTGCCCTTGATGAAGGATATAAAAATGCTTATTCTGCTATTATTGACGGACAGGTAACAACACTTATCACTGCTATTGCCCTTTATATATTTGGTTCAGGTCCGATCCAAGGATTTGCAACATCTCTTATCATTGGTATCCTTTCCTCAATGTTTACTGCCATTTTTATTTCAAGAATTATTTTTGAAAACAGAATTGCAAAAGGAAAAAATATTCCATTCGGAACTAAAACTACCATTAATGCATTTATCAATACTAAATTTGATTTTATCAAAACTAAAAAGATCTTTTACATTTTTTCAGGTGCATTAATGCTTATTTCCATTATTTCTTTATTCACTCTCGGATTAAAACCTGGAATTGACTTTACCGGTGGTAGAAATTATGTAGTCAGATTTGACCAGCAAATTAAAACTATTGATGTAAGAGCAGCTATTGCGAAGGAATTTGGCGGAAGCCCTGAAGTTAAAACCTTTGGTGGAAATGATCAGGTTAGAATTACTACCAACTACAAAATTAATGAAACTGATCCTGCTGTTGATAAAGAATGTGAGGTTAAACTATATAATGCATTGAAAGGATTTTATCTAAAATCTAATATTTCTCAAGATGATTTTATTCAGCAAAACGACCCTCGAGGGATTCAAAGTACGCAAAAAGTACAACCTACTATTGCACGTGAATTGGTGTTCAATGCTTTTTTGGCTGTGCTTGTTTCGCTTGTCTTAATATTTGTATATATTGCTATTCGTTTTAAAAATTGGCAATTCGGAGTTGGTGGGGTTTTCTCATTGGTGCATGATGCTTTGATTACCATTGGATTATTTTCTCTTTTCTATAAAATCATGCCTTTCTCCATGGAAATTGACCAGTCTTTTATTGCAGCAATATTAACTGTTATTGGATATTCAATTAATAATGTTGTGGTTATTTATGACCGTATCCGTGAAAATTTGGCACTCTATCCTAAACGTGATAACTATACTAATTTCAACACCTCCGTGAACAGTACACTTGGACGTACTATCAATACTTCAGGAACAACCATAGCTACATTGCTTGCTATGTTTATTTTTGGTGGAGAAGTAATCCGCGGATTTATTTTCGCTATGGGTGCCGGGATTATCATCGGAACATACTCTGCAATTTTTGTTTCCACTCCTCTTGCTTATGATTTACTCAAATTGGCTGGATCTAAGATTAAAAGAGTCAAAATTGATCTGAAGAAATAAATAAAATATTAAGGTTGCTACTTTAGAATTTTTTTCTAATTTAGCGACCTTGAATTTTATAGACAAAATATTTAACATTATGAGAATTTACAGGCTATTACTTGTTTTTCTATCTGTTTTATTTATAGGTTTTTCTACTATAAAAGCGCAACCCTTAAGAGATGCAGACTATTCTTTTAAAAATTGCCAGTATGAAAAGGCTTTGGATGGATATAAAAATGGTATTAAGAAAATCAGCAAAAATCAAATCGAAGTCAGACGAGTCACTTTTCAGATTGCTGAATGTTATCGTATAATGGGAGATTTGAAAAAGGCTGAACAACAATACATTAGATTAGAAAAAAAGAATTATCAGAAGGACAACCCAATGATTCTCTTTCACCTTGGAAGTATTTACAATCTAAGAGGTGAATATGATATGGCTCTCAAATATTATAATAATTACAAAAAAAGAGCTCCTGAAGATAGCCGTGTGGACATTCGGATAGAAGGTTGTCAAAAAGCTAAAATGTGGCAGGAGAATCCGACTCGTATTGAAGTGGAAAACTTCAAAAAATTCAACACTAAACAAGATGAATGGGCCCCAAGATGGGGAAACCCAGAAAAATTAAACCAATTGATATTCACTTCCAATCGTGAAGGTTCTATCGGAAAAGGAACCGACCAATGGACCGGAGTTGCCTTTTCAGATCTCTACAAATCTGATAAACCAAAAAGTAAAAATACGGAATGGCCTGGTGAATGGTCCCCAATTCTTCCTCTTGATGAATCTGAAATTTTAAATTCATCTGTTAACGAAGGCGAAGCTACTGCCAATAAAAAAGGAAGTGCTCTCTATATTACTAAATGTCCTCAGGATAAAAAGAAAGTTCAGGGATGTTATATTTTTGCTACCTCTAAAAAGGGAAAATCATGGGGAGAACCGGAACTTGTTGAATTGGGACCTGATTCTTTTAATTATGTCCATCCTTTCATTATGGAAGATGAACTTACGATATATTTTGCCTCCAATATTCCGGGCGGGTATGGTGGCTATGATATTTATAAAGCTACAAGAGCAAAAAAATCGGCCAAATTTTCTAATATTACTAATTTAGGACCTAATGTGAATACTCCCGGACAAGAAGTATTTCCTGCTATGAGAGATGACTCTTTGTTGTATTTCTCCTCTGATGGTCATGTGGGAATGGGAGGACTTGATATTTTCGTTTCAGCTCTTAAGAATAATCAATTTCAACTAGCAGAAAATATGATGGTGCCGATTAATTCCTGTTGGGATGAAATCGGAATGATATACGATGAAACGCCATCCCTTGACCCTAAATCAAAATCTCCTTATCTTGCAAAAGGATTTTTCTCTTCAAACCGCCCAGGTGGAAGAGGAGGTGATGATATTTATTACTTTGTGCTCAGACCACTTGTTTATTCAATTGCAGGGTTTGTTAAAGATGCCGCTACACTGCAATATATTGATGGTGCAGAGGTCGAAATTATCGGTTCTGACGGAAGCTCATACAAAACTTTAACAGATATTAAAGGGTACTATTATTTTGATAAAACCAAAATTTTAGGCAATACCACTTACAATATGAGAGTTACAAAACCTAAATACTGGGAAGAAAACAATACAGCTACTCAAACTACAGTTGGTTTAACCGAAAATACAGACCTTAAACAGGATTTTGTGCTGACTCCTATCCCGAAAGAACCTATCGTGTTGCCTGAAATACTCTATGATCTTGCTAAATGGGATTTAAAACCACAATATGAAGACTCCCTTATGTACTTATATAATATAATGATCAAAAATCCAACACTTGTTGTGGAACTTCGTTCTCATACCGACTACCAATGGACTGACGAAAGCAATGAAGAACTCTCTCAAAAACGTGCCCAGACTTGTGTTGACTTCTTGGTTACAAAGAAAGGTATAGACCCGGAAAGACTTGTTCCTAAGGGATATGGAGAATACAGACCAAGAAAAATTGAAAATGATATTACTATAAAATGGGCCGGTAAAAGCTATACTTTCCGAAAAGGCACTGAGTTGACTGAAGCTTATATCAAAACTCTGCCGACTGATGAGCAAGCTGCTGCCAACGCACTCAACCGTCGTACCGAATTTATTGTTTTGCGTACTGATTTTGTTCCTAAAGGCGACAGCATTGGAAGAGTTGTTAAACCAATTGCACTTATTTTACAAAGGACCGTTCCTGTTACGATTACAAATGATATTGTAAAAGGCTCATGTATTGCAAATTCCAAAACTTTTGACTTTGAAATTGCACCTAATTCTTCAGATATTATGATGAGTTATCCGGCAGCTACTCAATTTTTGAAAGATATGATTATTACTTATGCAGATTTTGAACTTCAGGATAAAGCTATTAAACAGGAAGATGGTTCTATTATTGAAAACTCTGTTCTCTATATTAAAGAAATAAGAATTGGCGATGACTATGCTGAAAATGTAAAAGTAATTGTAAAGAAAGGTCTTCCATCTACTTTTGTAATCGGAGAAACATACATTCAAGATGAATGGGGAACGTATACTATTGATAAGACAAAGAATTTGATTATATTCGATAAATAAATTAATTAAGGTTAGATGCTTAAAAAGCCGGTAATAATTATTTATTGCCGGCTTTTTTGTAAAAAGAGATTTAAAGAAAAGAAATTGATTCCGGATTGCGCATAATGATAAATATAATTAGAAATCATCATTTGCTTTAGCAAAAAGACCAACTGCGAAGCGTAGCATGACGGAACGAACACCCAAATAAAACTTAATAACCTGAGTTCGATTATTAATCATCAAGTAATCAATAAATTAAAGAGTTAAAAAGAGTTAAAAAAATAGGTTATATCATAGAATTTTTGTACTTTTGTAGCTGATAACCAAACAATTAACA
>JAEWNB010000113.1 GCA_023392945.1 Bacteroidota bacterium | reverse complement strand
ATAGTTCATATGCATGGTCTACAACAGAAACCGATCAGACAATAAATGCAATAGTTGCCGGAGATTATAGTGTAACCGTAACTGATGCTGAAGGATGTGTGGGAACTACTTCTGTAACTCTTGTAGTTAATCCTAATCCGAATGCTACAATTACTGCTGCTCCTGATGATACTATCTGTTTGAATCAAAGTGTTAATTTGTCTGTTGCTGCTTCAACGTCATACCTATGGTCAAATGATTCAACTACTCAATCAATAGTGGTTACTCCTGCAACTGCCGGTGATTTTACTTATAGTGTTGTTGTAACCAATGCGTTTAGTTGTACTGCAACTGATGATATTCTTATTCATGTTGATACGCTTCCGGTTGTTGCTATTACCGGTGATGATCGTGCTTGCGAAGGACCAATACTATTAACTGCTACTCCGGGCTTTGCTAATTACAACTGGAATGGTGATGACAGCTTATTAGTTAATACTTTCAGCGCTACTGCTACGGACTCTGTTGTTGTTCTTGTTACCGATGGCAACGGCTGTCAAAGTTCAGCTATCCATTCAGTCGTAATCAGTGCTACTCCATATATGGACATCTATGTTGAAAATTTCTCAACAGGGGTTAATACCTATACTGACGAAGCTGTTGTCGGTGGAGCTACTAATTTTGATATTGTTGTCAATACTTGCGAAAATCTGGAAAATCGTAGGGTATCTATTGAGTTTAAGGTTTATCGTAATGATACTCTTATTTCAACCAATATGACTCCTTATATTACTAATAACAATAGTATTTCGTATGATGTAGATAATACGAATTCAGACCAAGCTTATTTCATGTCAGCTATTGATAAATATTATGATATTTCTGCTATCGGATCAATTCCTGCCGGCGAACTTAATTCTCCTCTTACCGACAGAACTTATCGTTTGACTTGGGGTGGATCTAATTATGAATTCGAGTGGTTCTGGTTGCATTTCTTGGATGATCGTCCAATTTCTGTTCAGGTTGCTAATTGGACTGAACCGGGAGAATACAGATTTGAATATACTTTGGTTGAACGTCAAGCTACAGATAATTGGGGATTGCCATACTTAGCACCTAACTATGAAATTGGTGGTCACAATGCTAATGCTATTATCGCTACTCTCGCATTCAGAACTATCACGGTTACCGTTAGTGGAGCTGCCGAAGGCTTCTTCCCGATGACAACTATTGATAGACCTGTTGTTCCTGCTGTTGATGTTCAACATCAGGCAGCTACTCTTGATATCTATCCTAACCCGAATTCCAACAGAGTAGTTAATTTGAAATTAACTAACCTCGAAGGAAAAACAATTGTTAACATCATTAACATGAGTGGAAAAGTTGTTGAAAGTCATGAATTGAATCTCTCTTCTAAAGATCAATCAATTTTCACATACTCATTGGATGACTATGCTCAGGGTGTATATTTTGTAACTATTATTAATAATGATGCAGTTCTGACAAAGAAACTTATTATTCAAAAGTAGTTTCAAACTATAAATAATCTTAAGGAGTTACAATATTTGACGTTGTAACTCCTTTTTTTTCTTTAATAGCTTATTATCATGTCACGTAATAAAACTTATATTGCTCTTTTGGCTCCTTACAAATGGAAGTTGCTATTGATTGTACTGGTTAATATATTCTCTGTTTTCTTTTCGATCTTGTCTTTGATGTTGATTGAGCCTTTTGTAAAAATTCTTTTTCAAGACGGACTGAACGGTTTAAGTCTTATTTCTCAATGGCTAATCGGATTTGTGGGGTTGTTTATTGATATTTCATCATCAAAAGAGTCTATTGTCGGCATGGTTTTGTTTGTTGTCGTTCTCTTTCTTTTGAAAAATATATTTCTATATTTGGCACAATGGCTTATTGCACCTGTGAGGAGTAATTTGGTTAAAACAATGAGAAATGCTATATATGACAAGATACTCATCCTGCCTTTGGCTTTTTTTTCTGAAAAAAAGAAAGGCGATGTCATATCCAGAGCTGTTAATGATACACAAGAGATTGAATTTACTGTCATAAAGTCAATTCAGCAATTTTTAATAGAGCCGATAACACTTCTCTTTTATATAATCGCTTTGTTTGTGATTAGTTATCAATTGACCTTGTTTGTTCTGATTTTGCTCCCGGTTGCAGGATTTCTTATTGGAATAGTATCCAAGTCTTTGAGACGTAAATCACTTAAAGCAAAAACTAAATTGGGTAATTTACTTTCTCATGTTGAAGAAACTATTGAAGGGTTGAGAATAATTAAAGGTTTTAATGCTCAGGATTTCTCTGAAAATACCTTTGAAAGACACAATAAAGATTTTACAAGATTGCAAAAGAAAATTTACCGTCGTATTGACTTGGCTTCTCCTTTGAGTGAATTTCTTGGAATCACGGTGGTAATGATTATTCTGGTCTTTGGTGGAATGATGGTTTTACAATCCAATAGTTCGCTTACTGCCGGATTATTTATAACCTATATTGTACTTTTTACTCAGATTATCAATCCTTCTAAAAATATTTCAACAGCTGTTTCTAATTATCGTCGGGGACTTTCCGCTTTAGACAGAATTTATGATATTCTGGATGCTGAAGAAGTTATTACACAGTCAGTTGATTCAAAACCTGTTTCTACTTTTAACAAAGAACTTGTTTTAGAAAATGTCTCTTTTTCCTATGATCATACAGAAGTCTTAAAAAATATTAGTTTTAAAATTAAAAAAGGTCAGATAGTGGCTTTGGTAGGTCACTCCGGTTCCGGAAAATCTACCCTTGCTGATCTTTTACCCAGATTTTATGATGTCTCTTCCGGCGAAATTAAAATTGACGGAACCAATATCAAAGATTTTATTATTGATGATCTACGTTCTCTTTTCGGATTAGTTTCTCAGGATATTGTTTTGTTTAATGATTCTATATTTAATAATATTGCTTTTGGATTAAAAAATGTTTCCCGTGAAGAGGTTGTTAATGCTGCACGAACTGCCAATGCATATAATTTTATAATGGAATTACCTGATAACTTTGAGACCAATATTGGGGATCGTGGACTATCGCTTTCCGGAGGAGAACGTCAACGAATCAGTATTGCAAGAGCTGTGCTAAGAAATGCTCCTATTCTCATTTTAGATGAAGCGACTTCTGCCATGGATACCGAATCTGAAAAATTGGTTCAGCATGCCCTTGATAATGTGATGCAAAACAGAACATCCCTTGTGATTGCGCATCGACTCACTACTATTCAACATGCCGACCTGATAATTGTTATTGATGACGGAAAGATTGTTGAATCGGGAACCCATCGGGAATTGATTGCTCAACATGGTCTCTATACAAAACTGGTTGAAATTAATAACTGATATTTTATGGCTAAGCATAAATTGGAGCGATTTGCTGAAAATAAGACATTTTCGATTCTTTTTCAACATCCTGATTATGATTTTATTAATAGTGGATTTCCTTTAAAAGGAAAGTGGAACAAAGATTTCTTTCACAATGATAATCCCATTGTTTTAGAAGTTGGTTGTGGGCGTGGAGAATATACTACTGCCCTTGCCAAAAGATTCCCTCACCTTAATTTTGTCGGTATTGATAGAAAAGGAGCACGGTTATGGCGTGGTTGTAAGAATGCAATTGAGCAAAATTTGTCTAATGTGGCTTATCTGCGTATTGGTATTGAATATATAGAATACTTTTTCGGTCATGATGAAGTGAGTGAAATATGGATTACCTTTCCGGATCCACAACCCAACAAGGAGAACAGAAGATTGGTTTCTCCGGTTTTGATTGAAAAATATAAATCTTTTCTCAAAAAAGAAGGGCTCATTCATTTGAAAACTGATTCTACTTTATTATATCAATACACTCTTAAAACTGCTGCTATAGAAAATTGGAAAATTTTAGAAGATATTGAAAATGTCTATTCTCAAAGTGATAATTTATTATTGACGGAGATTCAAACTTTTTATGAAAAAAAGTGGCTAAAAGAAGACCGTGTTATTTCCTATATTAAATTTCAAACTTCCTGAAAATTTTTGAAAACGCAATTCAAAACGAAGAATCGAAGCGAATTTGTGCAAAGCAAATAATCATTTTTAATATCATAAACCTAAAGTATCAATAAAGCAATCTTTAGAGTTTAAATATTTATTTTGAATTTAAGTAAAGAAGTTTTATAAACGAGTGTCGTTTAGCACGTAATGAGTAACTTTTTTGCATCCTATTCGTATTATTCAGATGAAAGTAAACAAAATGGGAACTCAAAATAAAAAGCATATTACACAACTTTTGAACCAATATTATAAGTTGTTAAAGAGTCAGGGGGAGGTTTCCTTTTCGATTTATGATGACGAATATCATCTTACTTTATTTCAATGTGAAACGGAAATTCTATCCTTATTTGGGTTACCTAACAGAATACAAAATCATCATTATTTATATGAGATGGCGATGTTAGCTGTTAAAGATAATTCTGACGCTGCAGATATAGTACAAAAAATGAAATTATTATCTGAAAAACAGCAACAAAATATTGGTTCTTATATTTTTCCCGACAGTGAAAAGAAGCTAAATCCATTTGAAATACTGCCAGATTTAGCCGGAAATGTAAATGGGTATAGTTTGTTTCTATATAATAAAATGCTATTCAAAGAGGGGCTTCTTAATGAAAAAGTATTGGATGAGTTGAAATTACTGAAGAAGCTGGATTGTGTGGGTGATATTTATTTACTTTGCTTTGATCGGGACTATAAACATAACAAGATCTATCAGGAATTAGGTAAGTTGGGATTAAAATATTTGTCTGCATACTTAAAATGGTATCACAGTAGAAT
>JAEWNB010000062.1 GCA_023392945.1 Bacteroidota bacterium | reverse complement strand
TAGATCAGCAAGGCTATGGAAAGCGAAGTGGTTTCAGCAAAAATCCACATTACTCCAATATGGTCAGAAATAAAAACCCCTGACATGCTGGCAATAAAAACCACCATTGAAGCAAAATAATAGCTTTTGTGAGCAATTGAATCCTTTCGCTTGGAAAGATATATAAAGCTCTGAATTATAGTAGTAATCGAAACAACACTCAATAAAGTCAGAAAAATTAAGCCCAAAGAATCCACTTTAAAATAGCCTACAAAACCCGTTTTTCCGCCCACACTAAGATAAACATTCAGTATAAGCTGACCAACAACAAAAACAGACATCGCAATATAATGGACAACTTTATGTTTCAGCAGTACCAGAAGAGCCGCAATAATAATAGCCAATATAAAATAAATAAGTATCATTTAGTCTTTCAATTTACTCAGTTTAGTAATTTCAAAATCTTTTGATATATCTTTTATTTTGCTCAGGAAAAAACCGAACAGCAAAACACTAACCAAAATATCCAGGAGAATACCTGCATTGACAATCATTGGCATTTCGTTTCCCACAGAGAAAGAGAGCAAAACAATTCCGTTTTCAAGGATAATATAGCCGATAAGATGCGTAATAATTTTCTTGCGTGACATTATCAGGAACAATCCGGTAGTGATAGCAGAAAAGGCAGCTGTGAAATAGATAATCTTATGGAAAGTATCCTGTAGTGAGAATGTTAGTATAAAGCTCAGCACAATCAGAACTGAAACAATTAAAAGAGAATTAATACCGGACATATAGGGTTCCACTTCTCGTTTAATATTATTTTGTCTTATCGTTCTTTTTAAGAGAAAAGGAACAAGAATAGCTTTAAAAATAAGCGTTTCCAACAATATCAGAATCAGATTCAACAGATTAAGTTCGCGCAATTCGATAAGGGCAACACCAAAAAGGAGAAAGCCCTGAATCATAAGCAGGTTAATAAACGTGAACATTCTCCCCGAAATAGCAGAATAAAACAAAGTGATGATGAATATGATGATTAATAAGGTAGTCATTGCCTAAAACTGATTGGTAATAATTAATAATATGCTGAAAAAGACAAGAATTGAAATAGGAGTCAGAGTAAGAATTGCCTGATTATTATCACGAAGTTTATGTCTTGCTCTAAAAGACTCAAGCAATCCGACCAAAGCAGCAAAGAAAATCTGGACAGCAATAAAAACCAGAATAGAAAGCCAAAGGGGCATTTCGGGAGTGATAAAGAAATTTGCCATCAGGCTACCGAAAACAGCAAATTTCAGGGCAGAAGTAAACTGAATAATCCCAAGGTCAAACCCCGAATTATCCAAAACCATCACTTCATGCACCATGGTAAGTTCAAGGTGAGTTTTAGGGTCATCATATGGCATCCTGCTGTTCTCAATCATCACAATTTGGATAAGAACATAAACTGCGAGTAATCCCGTAAAAATGGTCAAATAAGAATCAAAATAAAGTGAATTATAAATTTCATAGAATGAACTGTAGCCGGTAAGCATGCCAAATGATGCCATCAGAATAAAGAAAGCCGGTTCTATTAACATTGAATAGAGAGCCTCGCGACTGGCACCCATTCCTTCAAAACTACTGCCGGTATCCATTGCCCCAATAATCATAAAGAATTTCCCCAGTGAAAGAGCATAAGCAAAGAAGATGAAGTCCCCCCTGAAGGATATAATGCCCGGAAAATCTCCCATCGGCAACAAAAGTATTGCCATGATGACAGAAGCAAAATAAACAGGGGATGCCAGTCGAAAAATAATAGTTGAAGTCTTGCTGTAAACATTTCCTTTTTTTAAGAGACGCCATATATCTTTCATAGGTTGAAAGAATCCGGGTCCTTTTCTTCCCGTCACTCTGCTTTTGACAAACACAATGATTCCCGGGAAAAAAAATGCACAAATCAATATCAGTATCACCCCTATCATAATCAGATAATCGTTAAAACAGTTAGTATCAAAAGTAATATTATCATTAGAAATGCATATAAAATATAATGCTGTGTATTTCCCGTCTGGATAATAGCCATCTTAGAGAAAATCCAGTTCACAGAGCGGATAAATTTGCTGTAAATTTTTTGTTCAACCATATCTTCGCTTTCTGTCTCAAAACCACGCTGTTTAGGAAAAATATCTTCACGGTCAATCGGTCTGTAATTGGTCTTTTGGTTTAGTATCGGATTGGCAACAGCTGAAAAGTTTTCTGCAAAAGAAGAGGCTGTATATTGCCCACTGACAATCTGCCCATCATAAGCACAACCCCATGTATCGGTATATTCTCTGGGTGCATGGCGAGTTATAATCATTCTGAGCACTATTATCAGCAAAATAATGCCAATAAAAACCATTCCGGCAATACCTACATTCTGAATAAGGGGCAGGTTGACATAGGCCTCCGGACTCGTAATGATATTGGTAAATTGACTGTTCACTACAAAAGAGACAGGTCTTATGGCAATTTGGGGAAACAGACCGATGAAAAGAATACAAATTCCAATCAAAACAAACGAAGCCGTTGTGTACCATTTTGCTTCTGTGATAGTGAAAATATCACTTTTTCTTGAATTACCCAGAAATACCACACTAAAAGCTTTCGTAAAACAAAAGATTGCCAAACCGCCAATGGCAACTAATCCAATCAAAGATATCAACATCAGCACCTTAATCCATATTTCCTGACCGGCCAATCCATCAATAATTCCGTTATAGATTAAAAACTCTGACACAAAGCCGTTAAAAGGGGGTAAACCGCAGATGGCAAGAGAGGCTATCAAAAACATGATTGCAGTTATTGGAATTTTCTTAATCAATCCCCCTAAATACTCAATATTGCGGGTATGAGTTTTCATGTAAACAACGCCCGAACCATAGAAGAGCAGAGATTTAAAAAGAGAGTGATTCAATACATGAAGCAAACAGCCCGAAAAACCTAAAAATGCCACCAAGGGCAACTGTAAAGCAATGCCGATAATACCAATACCCAAGCCCATGCCGATAATACCAATATTTTCGATACTGTGATAAGCAAGGAGTTTTTTCAAATCGTGTTGGATGATGGCACAGGCAACTCCACCGACACCTGACAACAGAGAGATCAGCAGTACCACAACACCAATCCAAAGGAGATCAGCTTGAAGAAACATAGTAATTCTCAATATTCCGTAAATACCAAGTTTAATCATCACTCCTGACATTACTGCCGAAACGTGAGTAGGGGCAGCAGGATGAGCATGCGGCAGCCAGGTATGGAACGGCATGAAACCGGCTTTTATTCCGAATCCAACAAAGAAAAGCAAGAAAATGGGGATGTTTACATTTTGAGAAAAATATAGTTTCAGGGCTTCAAAATCAAATGACCCGGTTTTAAGATGTAAAAGTATAAAAGCAGAAATCAAAAATAGTGCCCCGATATGCATTTGAATAAGGTAATTAATTCCTGCCCTAAGTACACTGCTTTTTTCATTTTCAAAAATCACCAGCATAAACGAAGAGACAGCCATTAACTCCCAAACAACCAGAAAGGCAATGCCTTGGTGAATTATCGTAACCAGAATCATGGAGAGATGAAGCATTACAAATGAAAAATAATGAATGGACAGCTCGGTAGATGATTTATGACCATACATTTTCATATATTCAATGGAAAAAACCGACCCTGTTAGTACCGTAAAATTGATAACACAAATAAAAAAAGCGGACAAAGGGTCAATAATTAGTTCTATACTATGGCCCCAAAAAGTAACGGGTAAGATTTCTGCATAGGAAACTCCGCTCAATAAAACCTGAATGGCAAAGAAAGTACTCCAACCGGTCAGAGCAACAACCTGCAATATATTAAAATATGGTTTCAGTTTATTCGGAACAATAAAAATGAGAAAAGAAAATAATATAAATACAAGAATTACCATATAAATTAAATAAGTTCACTAAAGTATCCAAAAAATAATTGAGAGAAATTCATTTTGCAAAATTACAAAATAATTCCAATCCAGAATCAGGATGGTAAGCAGAAGATGCCAAACAAAAAAAAGTCCTCATTCGAGGACTTTTGAGCCACTTTGCAGACTCGAACTGCAGACCTACGCATTACGAATGCGTTGCTCTACCAACTG
>JAEWNB010000042.1 GCA_023392945.1 Bacteroidota bacterium | reverse complement strand
TTCAATGTCTTCTCCTCGTAGTACTTTTAATACGATTTCTGTTTTGATTTTTGATGTGATTCTTTTCTTTTTCATACGCTGCAAAATTACGATTCTTTTACTCGCAATTTTTTCGGGTCGCTATAGTTACAAATAATATTTTTTATTAAACTGATTATGGAGTAAGAATAATTTCTATTCGATACCTAGATTTTTGTAGGTATCAAGTAAAGCTTCATGGTCGTCTGTAATAATTAATATTTTATCCTTTTCTTTTAAAATTGTTTTACCGGTCGGAACAAAGTATAAATCGTCACGCTTTATCAATACGGCAAGAGTTTTATCAGGAAAAGAAAGATTCATAAGTTGATTCCCATTCAGAAGCATTCCCGGGGTTACTTCGATTTCTGTAGTAACTGATTTAATATCATTGGAAAAATCTATATCAAAAGCACTTAATTTATTTATTTGTTTAGGTTTATCTGCAAGCTTTAACCATTTTGCAACTAAAGGAATTGAGGTACCTTGTACAACTAAAGAAACTAAAGTACAGAAAAAAACAATATTAAAAATGAGTCTCGCATGAGGAACATTCTCAACAAGCGGAAAAATGGCAAATATGATGGGAACCGCCCCCCTTAATCCAACCCATGAGACGTAGGTTTTATCTTTTAATGGCATTTTGCGGAAAGGAAGTAAACATAAAAATACTGTGAGAGGTCTTGAAATGAAAATCATCAAAAAACTGATAAAGAGCCCGGGCAAGATTATGGGTACTAATTCGTGTGGATTTACTAATAATCCTAACATTAAAAACATAATCAACTGAAACATCCAGGCTAAACCATCAAAAAAATTGAGAGAGGAACGTTTATGTACGAATTTTGAATTTCCAAGAACCAACCCACCGATATAAACCGCAAGAAAGCCATTCCCCTTTAAATAATAAGTTACAGAAAAAATAAAAATACAGAACGTGAATACTAATATTGGATATAATGAGTCGTTTCCGATTTTAATACGATTGATTATAATAACTGCAAGTTTGCCTATTAAAACACCCAAAACGGCTCCTATAAAGAGCTGCAAAACCAAGGTTAATCCCACAATCCAATAGTTTGGAACATTGTTGAGTTTAATAATTTCTATCAATGTGATAACCAAAACAAATGCCATCGGGTCATTACTTCCACTTTCAAGCTCCAACAAGGGACGAAGGTTGTTTTTAAGGTGCAATCCTTTTGAACGAAGAATGGAAAAAACAGAAGCGGAATCTGTGGAAGCCATTGTTGATGCCAGCAATAGAGAGGTTAAAAGACCCATGCCTGCCGATTCGGAAGTCATTCCAAATACCATCCAAATAATTACTCCGGTAATTATTGCAGTTAAAAAAACCCCAATGGTGGATAGAATTACTCCTTGTGCTATTATGGGACGAATTTCTGAGATTTTAGTATCTAATCCTCCGGAGAAAAGTATGATACATAAGGCAAGAGTTCCAATTTTTTGAGCAATGTCAATATTTTCAAATTGAATTCCCAATCCATCACTTCCACTTATCATCCCAACCGCTAAAAATAGTAATAATGCAGGAACTCCAAATTTTGAACTTGCCTTGCCGGCAATAATACTTAGAAAAAAAAGAACTGATAATATTAGTAAAACAATCTCAATGGGAATATTCATAATTTTAATTCTTTTTTTGCTTTAGATTGCAGTATAAATGATTCTCATAATAATTGAAATGTTGAGGTTTATTTAACTTTATTTCATGCTCTATTTATGATAACTTTTAGTAGTCTAAGGCTATCGAGTGCAAAGTTACGTTTTATTTCACAAAAATAAAAATATGTTCCCTGATTTCTCTCGCTTTTTATATAAAAATAATTTACTCTCATGGTTAGTATTATTCTCATTTTACTCATAATAAGAATAGTATAATGTAAAAAATGGATACTATCAAAACGGTGATTCAATGTTAAAAAAGTAACTTTATTACATTATAGAGAGAAATAATTTTTTCCCTCCATTCAACAAAAAATATGTATTTTTGCGCAATTATTAAGTAGTAACAAAATAAGTAAGATATGCGTCCTGATTTTAGCAATGTAAATCACAAAACTGCTTCTAAAAACCGACAAAGTTATAATGCTTGGGCAAAAGAACATGGAATTGATAGCCAATGGCTTACTGCAGAACAGATAGCTGTAAAACCGGTTTACGGGAAAGATGACCTTGCCGGAATGGAACATCTGAATTATGCAGCAGGTCTTCCTCCCTATCTTCGTGGACCTTATTCTACCATGTATGTGAATAAGCCCTGGACCATTCGTCAATATGCCGGATTCTCCACAGCCGAAGAGTCTAATGCTTTCTATCGCCGAAACCTGGCTGCCGGACAAAAAGGACTGTCTATTGCTTTTGACTTGGCAACGCACAGAGGCTACGACTCGGATCATGAAAGAGTTGTTGGAGATGTTGGTAAAGCAGGTGTGGCTGTCGATTCTATTCTGGATATGAATATTCTTTTTGACCAGATTCCTTTGGATAAGATGTCGGTTTCCATGACTATGAACGGGGCAGTATTGCCAATCCTGGCATTTTACATTTTGGCTGCAGAAGAACAAGGAGTTCCTATGGAAAAGCTGATAGGAACTATCCAAAACGATATTCTTAAAGAGTTCATGGTGCGTAATACCTATATTTATCCACCGGCTCCTTCCATGAGAATTATTGCCGATATTTTTAACTTCACTGCCCGAAACATGCCTAAATTCAACTCAATTTCCATTTCCGGGTACCACATGCAAGAGGCCGGAGCTACTTGTGATATTGAGTTGGCCTATACCCTTGCTGACGGGTTAGAATATCTTCGTACCGGGGTTAATGCCGGATTGAGTATTGATGATTTTGCCCCGAGACTCTCTTTCTTTTGGGCTATCGGAATGAATCATTTTATGGAAATTGCAAAGATGAGAGCTGCCCGTATGCTTTGGGCTAAAATTGTAAAGCAGTTTAATCCCAAAAATCCTAAGTCAATGGCTTTGCGTACACATTGTCAGACTTCCGGATGGTCGCTTACGGAACAGGATCCATTTAACAATGTTGCCCGTACCTGCATCGAAGCAATGGGTGCTGCATTGGGACATACCCAGTCTTTGCATACCAATGCGCTTGATGAAGCAATTGCTCTGCCAACCGATTTCTCTGCAAGAATTGCCAGAAATACCCAAATCTATATTCAGGAAGAAACTAATGTTTGCCGCTCGGTAGATCCTTGGGCAGGTTCTTATTATCTTGAAAACCTCACTCACCAGATTGCGCATCGTGCATGGCAACACATTCAGGAAATTGAATCCCTGGGTGGAATGGCTAAAGCTATTGAAACAGGAATTCCGAAAATGAGAATTGAAGAAGCTTCGGCTAGAAAACAGGCCAGAATTGACTCCGGTATTGAGTCTATAGTAGGTATTAATAAATATAAATTAGATAAGGAAGCTCCTATTGATACTCTTGAAGTTGATAATTCGGCAGTTCGTGAAGCGCAACTTTGTCGTCTTGCAAAATTGAAAGCCGAACGTAACAACGCCGAGGTGCAGCTTGCACTTGACGCTATTACCGAATGCGCCCGAACCGGAGACGGGAATCTGCTGGAATTATCACTGGATGCCGCCAGAAAACGTGCCTCTTTGGGTGAAATATCTACTGCAATGGAAAAAGTATTTGGTCGTTATAAAGCAAAAATTAATTTAATTACAGGCGTGTACAGTTCAGAACAAAACAACAATGCAACCTTTAAGAAAGCAGCTGCATTGGCTGACAAATTTGCCGAAAAAGAGGGAAGAAGACCCCGTATAATGATTGCCAAAATGGGACAGGACGGCCACGACCGCGGAGCGAAAGTGGTTGCTACCGGTTTTGCCGATATCGGCTTCGATGTGGATATGGGTCCGCTTTTTCAAACTCCGGCAGAAGCTGCCAAACAGGCAGTCGAAAATGATGTCCATATTTTAGGAGTATCTTCGCTTGCTGCCGGTCATAAGACTTTGGTGCCACAAGTGATTGAGGAACTCAAAAAACTTGGAAGAGACGATATTCTGGTTATGGTGGGGGGCGTTATCCCTGCTCAGGATTATGATTATCTTTACAAGGCAGGTGCTGCAGCTATCTTTGGCCCCGGAACGGTGATTAGCGATAGCGCTATCAAAATGCTCGAACTGATGCTCGGAGAATAATTGCTCCTTTTTCTGCTGTTGTAAAACCAAAGAAAACAGTCTTTCTCACGACTCTCTCCGACTGTTGGTGTTCTTTCTTGAAAAGGTATTTTTTTAATAATATTTTTTATGAAAAAAAGAAAGTATGCTTTTTTTGGTTTCTTATTTCTTGCCCAAATAGGATTGTTTGCCCAACAAAATCCATCCGGTAAAGATTTCACCCAATATGTCAATCCTTTTATCGGCACCGGTGCTCTTGACAGCTTGAGCTTGTCAGGCAGCAATTTTCCCGGAGCATGTTTTCCTTTCGGATTGGTGCAACTGAGTCCCGATACCCGCGAATATCCCGACGATCCTTGTAGCGGCTACGATTACAATGACGGTACTATCCTCGGATTCAGCCATACTCACCTTAGCGGTACGGGCTGCCCCGACCTATATGACTTTCTCTTTATGCCTTTCAGCGGTAATGTGCAATGGAATGCCGGCGGCGATGACGGAAAAACTCAAGGTTTCAGATCCCCTTATCGCCACCTGAACGAGAAAGCTTCGCCGGGGTACTATTCCGTTATTCTCGACAAGTATAATATTAAAGCAGAACTGACCGCTACCGAACATTGCGGGATGCACCGCTACACTTTCTCCGGAAATGACCTTGCCCGCCTGATGATTGACCTTGATCACTCTTTAGTGAGAACCAGTCCTTACAGATACTGTAAAATTCTTGCTGCTCAGGTTAAGGTTATAGACAACAAGACTATAGAAGGTTACAGGATTATTTCCGGTTGGGCAAAACTTAGAAAAGTCTATTTCAGAGCCGAATTCTCAAGACCGTTTGACTCCTGGCTTATCCGGGAGGGCAAATATGAATTTGAAAATGCACCCGTCGGCAATCATCAGAATCTGAAGATGATCGTCAATTTTAAGGATCATAGTTCGCCCCTTATTGTCAAAGTGGGCCTCTCAGCCGTTTCTGCAGAAGGAGCCAAGGCTAACCTCAACGCCGAAATTAAAGATTTTGACTTTGACAAGGTGGTGAATTCAGCCAAGCAAGCGTGGAACAGGGAGTTGTCTTGTATTGATGTGACCGGAAGCAAACAACAGATGACCATATTCTATACGGGGCTATATCATCTTTTCATCCAGCCGAATAATATAGCTGATGTTTCGGGAGAATATCCGACTACCGACTACAGCATAAAAACAGCCCCCGACAAGAAGCACTACAGCACTTTTTCTTTGTGGGATACTTATCGCGCCGCCCACCCATTTTATACCCTTATCAAGCAGGAACATGTTGCCGGATTCATCAATTCTATGCTCAGGCAGTATGACACTTATGGCTATCTCCCAATCTGGCAACTTTGGGGTTCTGAAACCTATACCATGATCGGCAACCATGCCATTCCGGTAATTGTGGATGCAGTGCTGAAAGGAATCAAGGGTTTTGATTATAAGCTTGCCTACGAAGCAGTAAAAGCCTCTTCTTTGGTTCCTCATCGGAATGCCCCTTTCAACCTTTTGGATAAATATGGCTACTTTCCCGAAGATTTACAGTCGCAGTCCGTTTCTATTACCCTTGAAATTGCCTACAACGATTGGTGTACTGCGCAATTGGCAAAAAAGCTCGGCTACGAAGAGGATTATAAGTACTTTATGAATCGCTGCTGCTCTTATAAAAATCTGTTTGACAAAAATATCGGTTTTTTCAGAGCCAAAGATAGCACCGGCACATGGATTGCTCCGTTTAACCCCCTGACCTACGGAGGTAACGGAGGATATCCTTTTACGGAGGGCAATGGTTGGCAATATCTCTGGTATGTTCCCCACGATGTTTACAATTTTGTTGATTTGTTGGGAGGAAATGATAAATTCATTCAAAAACTGGACACCTTTTTTACTTTGAATGCCCGACCGGAAGATGTCAATGGCAATGCTTCCGGCTTTATCGGTCAGTATGCCCACGGGAACGAACCAAGTCATCACGTAGTCTATCTTTACGATTATACCGATGAACCATGGAAAGCACAGTATTACAGCGCACAAATCATGAACGAACAATACAACGACCTCTCTTCCGGATATTCAGGTAATGAAGATTGCGGACAAATGTCAGCCTGGTATCTTTTCAGTTCCATGGGCTTTTACCCGCTCAACCCCGCAAATGGCATTTACTGCTTTGGTTCTCCCCAATTGGAAAAGGTAACGCTATATTTGCCGGATGGGAAAACGTTCCAAATCATCACCCATCAGGGAAAATCGGACAATAATAAAATAACAATTGTAGGTGATGAAATCAGCATTTCTTCCAATAAATCAAATATTTACATTAAAAAAATAGTACTTAACGGGAAACCGTATAAGAAAAACTATATTACCCATCAGGATATCATGGCGGGAGGTACTTTGGAATTTTTTATGGACAGCAAGCCCAATCTAAAAATGTCTTCTTACGAAAAGCCCCCTTTGCAGTAAGAATTCCCTTTGGGCAAAATATTTCCGATATCAAACTCTTTTATGAATTTGCTCTTCAAACTTACTTTGCTTCTTTTCAAATAAAAGCATAATAAGCTTACTCCGGAACATTCAGATTGTTTATCCGAGACTGTTCTGAAATCTGTGTCAAAAGAAAAATTAACTAATTTTGAAAAAACGAATTTGACATATGAAAAAACAGACAAAAAGAAAAAGTAGAAAAGAACAGTTACAAGAAGAAATAGATAAAAT
>JAEWNB010000025.1 GCA_023392945.1 Bacteroidota bacterium | reverse complement strand
TAAAAACTTAACAAATCATGATTCAAAGAATCCAGTCAATCTACTTGTTAATAGCAGCCATCGCTACTATTATTTTGATTTTTATCCCTATCGGGTACATAACTACAGACGAATATCAATACGTATTTAATGCTTTTGTGGTTAAACTTAATATTCCTGAGACTTCTATTTACATGTCAACAACTTATATTGCATTGTTATTGGGAGTTTCTGCTATTCTATCTATTGTTGCTATTTTCATTTACAAAAACAGGAAAAATCAGACTACTATAGTCTATGCCAACATGTTGATTTTCCTTATTGCAGTATTGGTTATGATATATGTATATCCCGACATTATTTTTGTCAGAAAAGGATTAATGAATCCCGATGATTTATTCAATTTCAATTATTGGATTCTGGCATGCATGATTCCGGCTGCTTTAGGTCTTTATTTAGCCAACCGTGCCATCAAAAAGGATGAAGAAAAAGTAAAAGCTGCTGATAGGTTAAGATAAATTTCCATGATATTAACTGTTGCCGAAATTAGAGAAAGTGAAAAACAAACTATGATTGATGAGCCCATTTCATCGATTGATTTGATGGAGCGGGCAGGTCATGCATTTGTTGAAAAACTGCATAGCAGTATTACTATTCAGGATTTTTCAGGAGTCGTAATTTTTTGCGGTCCGGGAAACAATGGTGGTGACGGTCTTGTGATAGCTCGACTATTGGCAATAGAAAATTTCCCTGTAGAAGTCTTAATTTGCACGAGTAATTCTGAGGGCACAGATGAGTTCCAAGTCAATTTAGAAAGGCTTCAAAAAATCGATAATTCAAATCTTACCATAACTTTTTTAAAAAATCCTCAAGAGATTCAAGTTAAAGAAAGATTTTTGGTAATAGATGCCTTGTTTGGAATTGGCATAAGTCATCCTCTTAGTGGCTACTATGAAGAAATTGTAATAGTAGTGAATCAATCTTCTGCACCCATAATTGCAGTTGACATTCCCTCCGGACTTTTTCCTGATGAGCATACATCTGAAAATTCGCCCTCTATTTGTGCCAATTTGACCATTACTTTTCAATTCTATAAAACAGCGTTTTTGTTGCCTGAAAATGAAATGAGAGTCGGGGAAGTAGTTGTAGCCGATATTGGACTTCTGATTCCCAAAGATCATCAATACATGAGACAACTTATTGACAGCTCATTAGCAAAGTCACTCATTCAGATTCCATCCAAATATTCACACAAAGGGAGCAATGGGCATGGGCTGCTTATTGCCGGTTCTGAGAAAATGCCCGGAGCTGCTATTATTGCAACAAAATCGGCACTCAGAAGCGGAATAGGGAAAATAAGCGTTCATCTGCCAAAATCCATCGCCATGCTAATCCCAATTACATCCCCGGAAGCATTAATTAGCATTGACAAAAATGAATCTTGCTTTTCAGGAATAGATTTTGACACACATCCAACCATCAATGCCATTGCAGTGGGCCCGGGAATAGGCAATAATAAAATCACCACCGCTGCTCTCAAGGATTTAATTGATGAAGTGAATTCTCCCATGATTTTGGATGCCGATGCTCTCAATATTCTTTCAGAAAACAAAGTCTGGATTAATTACTTGCCTTCGTACTCGATTCTGACACCACATTTTAAAGAATTTGAAAGATTGGCAGGCAAGTGTCAAAATGATTTTGACAGAATAAAAAAACTCCGAGAATTTGCCATAAAACATGAAGTTATCGTTATTTTAAAAGGAGCTCATACTGTTGTTGCGATACCCTCCGGAAAACTATATTTCAACACTTCAGGAAATCCCGGATTAGCCACCGCCGGAAGTGGTGATGCTCTCACCGGCATTCTATTATCACACCTTGCAAGAGGCTATCACCCTGAATCTGCAGCTATATTGGGGGTTTATTTACACGGATTGGCAGCTGATGTGGCAATAGAATATAAAGAGTCATATGAAAGTCTTACTGCCTGGGACATAGGCAAATATATGGGATTTGCATACAAGAAATTACTATCCTCTTCTAAGGATACTATCAATAAAAACACCCCCCTTTAGAACCTCATTTATTAATTATAGATGAAAAATATTTCTTTATCGCTCGTCATTTGTTTATTTGCCGGACTAATTTACGGAAAAGGCTTTGAAATAAATGTAAATTGCTCACAAGTAAAATATGATTCTCTTTATCTTATGGCATATAATGGCGTATCAAAATACGAAAAAATTTATAGTGTCCAATATTCAGAGAAAAGTGTTTTTAAAGACAACCAAAGTTTAATACCGGGCATATATATTCTTGCCGGAGACACGACAGCACTCAGCCAAATATTTATTTCTGATTCAAAAAATCAAAAATTTTCAATTACGCTTCACAATTCAAAAGTCATTTTCGATAATTCGCCTGAAAATATTGCCTATATAGAGTATCTGGATCAACTTAAAAAATATAGCGACCAATTCCAGGAATTAGACAATAATTTTAATGCAATCAGAAAGCAAGGATTACCCCAATACATGATGCAGACAATGGTTGATTCTCTTATCAAAAGTGCTACCATTATAATGAGAAACAAAGAGCAATATCAGCAGGAGCAAATAGTTAAATATGCCGGTTATTTGCTCGCATCTTATATCAGGAACGAGATTGAGATTGCCACTCCACCAAAAGAGTATTACTCAAACCAACTTCAAATGCAGCATTACCTTGCGACTCATTATTTTGACAACTTCCCATGGGATGACCCACGTCTTATCAATTCTCCTATTCCCGATGAAAAATTCAAAAATTATGCCCTTCTCCTTTATCAATTAAGTGATTACCATACAACGGATACATTATTATTGAACACACTAAACAAAAGCAAGCAATCAACTGCTTACTATTATAAATTCTTCGATAAACTTGAAAAAATCATTGGTTCACAAACTTCACCCTATTGGACTGAACATTTGTATATTCTGATGCTAAAGCATGCCCTTAATCAGAATAAAATTGAGCAACCACGATCAATACGTTACAAAAAAGAGCTGTCTCGTCTTGATAAAAATCTGGCAGGTTCACAGGTCCCAAATTTCAAAATATTATTAAACAACGGAGATACTACAGACCTGTATCATATTGAAGGGGAATATCTTATTTTGTATTTTCAAAATCCCGAATGTCCTACCTGTATTGAAGTGCGTGATAGATTAAGTAGAATTGAAACGCTAAACAAAGCCATCATAAATAAAAAAATAACATTTTTAACCATTTACTTTGAACAAAATGAGGCCCTTTGGCGTAGTTACTTGTCGTCAAAAGCAAATCCTCTTTATTTACATGGTTGGGATTATTTGAACGATATTGAAAGCAACGAACTTTACGATACAAGAGTAATTCCTTACATGTATCTTTTGGATCGTAATAAAAAAGTGATAAAGAAAGATATATACTGGAATGAGATTGAAGACTACATAAAAAGAATAATAAATAACTAAAAAGATTATGGAAACGGGCAAAATTAATGTACAAACCGAGAATATTTTTCCGGTAATAAAGAAGTTTTTGTATTCAGATCATGAAATTTTCCTCAGAGAATTAATCTCAAATGCTGTAGATGCAACACAAAAAATCAAGGCTTTGGTAAATTTGGGAAAAACAACTGCAGAACTTGGAGACTTGACCATTGAAGTTAAAATTAACAAAGAAAGCAAAACATTACATGTAATTGACAAAGGAATCGGAATGTCTGCTGAAGAAGTTGATAAATACATCAACCAGATTGCCTTTTCAAGTGCTGAAGAATTTTTAAAAAAATACAAAGGAGCTGATTCCACCAAAATCATTGGACATTTTGGATTAGGATTTTACTCCTCATTCATGGTTTCGGATCAAGTTGAAATCATCACAAAATCATACAAAAAAAACTCAAAAGCAGTAAAATGGAGTTGTGACGGTTCGCCTAATTATACCATTGAGGAAAACCAAAAGGAAATACGTGGAACTGAAATCATACTTCATATTGCCGAAGATTCAATAGAATTTCTTGAAGAAAACAGAATTTTGGAATTGCTGAATAAATATTGCCGGTTTTTACCTGTTCCTATTCGTTTTGGCAATGAAAAAGTATGGGAAAAATCTGAGGGAGAAGAGAAGTCTGTTGAAGTAGAAAAACCACGTATCATCAACAATACTGATCCTTTATGGAAACAGTCTCCGGCCAATATTACGAATGAAAACTACAAAGAGTTTTACCGAGAGCTCTACCCCTACTCCTTTGACGATCCCTTATTTCAGATCCATTTGAACGTGGATTATCCTTTCAATCTTACCGGGATTCTTTATTTTCCTAAAGTAAAGAATCAATTTGAGATGCAGAAGAATAAAGTACAACTTTATTGCAACCAAGTTTTTATCACTGATCAGTTAGAAGGTGTTATTCCTGAATTTATGATGTTACTTCAGGGAGTAATTGACTCTCCTGACATTCCATTGAATGTATCCCGTTCCTTTTTACAGTCAGATTCCAACGTTAAAAAAATATCTACTCATATTACCAAAAAGGTTGCTGATAAGTTAGAAGAGATGTTTAAAAATGATCGTGAAGATTTTGAGAAAAAGTGGGATGATATCAAAGTGTTTATTGAATATGGGATTATTACTGATGAAAAATTTTATGATCGTGCCAAATCATTTTTCCTACTAAAAAACAGTGAAGAAAAATATTTCACTTTAGATGAATATAAAGCCAAAATCGAACCCTTACAAAAAGATAAGAATGGAATTCTGAAATATCTATACGCTTCAGATGCTAATAGTCAATTACTTTATATAGAATCAGCTAAAGAAAAGGGATATGATATTTTGATGATGGATGGTTTTCTGGATCCTCACTTTATCAATATGATTGAACCAAAACTTGAAAAAAGCAGTTTTTCTCGTGTAGATGCCGATGTTATTGAAAAGTTAATTGAAAAAGAGGACTTTTTCCCTTCAAAATTATCTGAAAATGAGCAAAAAAATTTAAAAGATATATTCACTGATAATATTGACAAGGAAAAATTCACTGTTAAGTTAGAAAACATGAGTGAAACTGACTTACCTATTCTAATCACACAGGATGAATTTATGCGTCGTTTTCAGGACATGGAAAAGATTTCCGGTCAAAAAAGTATATATGGCACTTTTCAACATTATAACTTAATTGTAAACGGAAACCATCCCATTGCAGGAAAAATATTGTCAATTGAAGAAAAAGAAAAAAGAGATGAACTTGTAAAACAACTTTTTGATCTTGCTCTATTATCACAGAATTTACTTTCCGGCGAAAAATTAAGTGAATTTGTCAAACGAAGTATTACCCTGTTATAATAAAAAAGGAGATCAGATTGATCTCCTTTTTTTTATTCTTAAAGATTTAGATTTTTAAAAAAATCACCCACGACAAAACAACTTCCCCCGATAAAAATCAGATCTTCAGATGTTGCAGCTTCCTTCGCTTTTAAATATGCATGGGGAACTGTTTCTCCAATAACAGTAGTAAAATTCAACAATTTCATTTTATTCTCTAAAACTTCACATTCCAAAGCTCTTTCAATATCGGCACGACAGATATAGTAGGTTGTATTTTCTTTTGGGAGCAAAGTCAAAATTGAATCAACATCTTTATCATTAACAAAACCAATCACAAAATGCAACCGTCGATAATTCATGTTTTGAAGTTGACTGACGATTTCCTTTATTCCGGCAACATTATGGGCGACATCACAAATTGTCAGGGGCTCAAAGTCAACAATTTGCCATCTCCCTATAAAATTAGTATTTTCCAATACTTTTTCAATACTCTTTTTCAACACATTCTCCTGAAATGGGATATCTTCTTTCAACAATTTGACTGTTTGGACAAAAGTGGCAATATTTTTCAATTGATAATTCCCAATAAGAGGAAGTATTACATTTTCGGCAATTAACTGATCTTTATAATAAATTGATATCACACGTTTCCCAACTTCAGGTTTAACCTCACGACTAATAACAGAAATATTTTTTTCTGCTAAATAAAGGGAAGCATTCATTTCCTCAGCTTTACTTTTAAAAACAGGGAAAGTGCTGTCATCATACTCTCCGATAACAACCGGACGATTCTTTTTAATAATTCCTGCTTTTTCGGCTGCAATCTTAGGTAATGTGTCCCCAAGCATCTGAGTATGTTCAAGTGATATATTGGTAATCACAGAAATTTCCGGCAATATAATATTAGTAGAATCGAGTCTTCCCCCAAGACCTGTTTCGATAACTGCTATATCAACCTTTTCGCGAGCAAAATAGTCAAAAGCAAGGATTGTAGTCATTTCAAAAAAAGAAGGCTCAATAAGATCAATTTTACTCTTATAATGATCAAAAAAGTCAATTACACATTCTTCAGGAATTTTAATTCCATTAATTTTAATTCTTTCATTAAAATCGACAAGATGTGGGGAGGTGAAGAGCCCTGTTTTAAATCCACATTCCTGAAAATAAGATGCCAAAAAATGAGCCACAGAACCTTTTCCGTTAGTTCCGGCAACGTGAATTGATTTAAAAGAATTTTGAGGATTT
>JAEWNB010000018.1 GCA_023392945.1 Bacteroidota bacterium | reverse complement strand
AAAACACACTTATGGAATTGAAAGACAGAATATTGCTTCGAAAGCGTTCGGTAATAGAAACCGTTAATGATGAGTTAAAAAACATTTGTCAAATAGAACATTCACGCCACAGATCTTTTACTAACTTTATCACCAACTTGCTTGCCGGAATTGCTGCATATTGCTTCTTTCCAAAAAAACCTGCCATCCATTATGATGTAGAAAACAGCAATCAGTTGGTGTTATTTTAGTACATTAATCATTTTTCCTTTTTTCCCCTTTTTCCGGCTTTGAATAGCTATTGAAATATTATTGTATATTTTTTCATCTTTCCCAAATTAAAATATATTAATCGAACTCAGGTTAATATACTAAATCAGTTATTTATATAATTCATTTATTTTCAAATATTTCTTATTTCTCTGGTACAAAACTAGGTATAGACGGCTTTACGCATACTAAAACCCCAAAAGGATATGTTATTTTTTTTCTCTTTGAATCACAATTAACCGATATTAATCTATCAAATTCCTCATTTTTAATAATATATTCCAAAAGAACAGGTAAAATAGGGTTATATTTATACTCATCTTTTTCCATAATATCACCTTCAGGCAAAGCACATTCTATTTTTCCATTTTTTAGTCTCACACCACCCCAAAAAAGAGCTGAATCTGATTGTAAATCCCAAACATTTAATACTGAAGGATAAATTTTTATCAAACGAATTTCTTTTCTTATTTTATATTCTTTAATACCTTGTAATTGGACTTTATAGCCTTGAGAGATTCCATCCACGTAAATCGTATCTATTGGTCTTATAGTTCTTTCCTGTACACATTTACATTCAAAAATTGGATTATAAATTGTATCCTTAGAAAAAAGCAGGTGTTCTTGACCTATAAGGTTAGTAGAAAATAAAATACTTAATAATAATAATTGAACCCTTTTAATCATATTTCTATTGATTATTTGAAAAAACTTCTTATTAGATTATTTGTATGCCCTTTCGGTCTACTACTTGGGGCATTGTTATACAACCCTGTTGCGTTCACATTAGAAAATTTCTTAAACCCTGAAGTAAGAGAATTAAAATTGTTTTGAAAATCAGAGTCTGACAATGAACTAAAATTTGAAAATACAGCTAATGCTTTATTATATTTTTCAACAGATGGATCTAGTTTTGTTGTTGATAACATTGCCAGGGGATTCTTCTCTTTCAAATCATTTTTGACTAAGGCTGAAAATAAATAAGCTTCAACTTCATTAGGAACATTTAATCCACCTTGCCCATTCAGATCTTGATAGCCATGAAAGACTTCGTGAGAAATAACATCTATTGAATTATCATTTCCATTAGTATATATTGTTCCACCAGTACCATCACCGTTATCATCATATGTTCCATCTCCCGAGCCTCTTTTATCAGAACTTACATTATACATAACTCCTTCTTTATCCATTTCATCTATAACCTTTTTCCCATTCTTTGTAGAATAAATTTTATTCATTGTATTCCATTTGTTCTGTGTTTCTTGTTTAACTCCTTCTGGACATTTTGTGCCCGGAGTATACTCTTCCCCGTCAATTTCCCATTCCATTCCATTAGGATCAGTAATTCGGATAGGATTATTATTACAATACACATACGGAGACAACGAAGGATATTTATCGCTCATCGGGTCAACAGAGAGCCAGATGCTCAAGTCGGAGGTGTAGTAGCGGGCTCCAAAGTAGGAATAGCCGGTTTCGATATCTTTTTCCTTGGCGGAAAAAGTATAGCGAGAGTTGAAGCCGGTGAGACGCTGGTCAATCTGCTCCTCTCCAAACGGGAGATAGTGGATGTCCTGGATGGCACTGCCGTCGGTGTAGGTTATCCACGTGCCACTGCCGAGATGGTCCGGGTGATAGTAGTAAAGGTTTTCTTCTTTATCACATTGTTTTTCTTTCAACTTATACAAACTGTTCAAGTTATCCCAAATTATTTCAGGGTCTTTATCCAAACACTCAAGTGTCCGAATAAGTATGTTGTTTAAATTCGTTATTTTGTCTTCGATAGGAGTAAATATCGGCTCAGGATCAGGCTCTTGCGGTGGCTGCGAGCTGCCTTTACTACCGCCTGATTTACTCTCTTCTTTCTTAATTTCAATAGGATCTGTCAATCTATCCAATCCTCCACATCCGATTTTACTAAGTATCCTTTCGCTTCCCGCGTAGAAATGCTTAGTATATCCTTGAGGGGTTGCCACTAAATAGGGGGATGTATAGAGTGTCGGATTATTCATCAGATTAAAATTATACTGCTGCCCGTTAATAATCATATCCTGAAAGGCCCCCGTCAGCTTGTAGGTTCGCTCTCCCCCTGCATCATACGTGTAATAGCTTATAAAATTATCATCGCCTACTCCCATGATACGGTTTTCTTCGTCCCAACACAGTTTGCGAGACCCGAGAAATTCATGATCATGAATTATTAAATTTCCGTTGGCATCCCATTCAAAATCCTGATTTACATTTCCGTTGTCATCTACATGAGTTAACGTATGAGGTTGACCAGAGTTATTATATGTATAGTCGTTTTTGTAACTTATGGATGTCTGATTGCCATCTAAAAGCTGTGATGCAGATTGATTTTTCTTTATAATTCTTCCGTCTTGAGCATATTCCATAGATAAATCAAATGTAAGATTTGTTCCATTATTCCAATATCCGGTGTCATTTGTCAAACGATACATATTGTCATAAGAATACCTGCTTCCATAATTTCCTCCCAAACCGTTATTCAATACCCCAGAAAAATTCTTAATTATTGTTATGTTATTCACATTATCAAAAGTATATTCAATATCTTGCATAATTTCTCCTCCGGAAGTAGAAGAAGTTAAATGCTCCAGTCTTTGCAATGTGTCATAATCATAGGTGGCATAAGTTTGATTGCCATATTCAATACGAGTTTTGCTCTCAAATTTATTATATTCGATATTTTTTATATATGTAAAGGACTGTCCGTTTTTATCACCGTACATGGAATATAACAAACCGCCATTATCATAAAAATACCTTACCTCTTCCCCGTCCGGGTAAGTCATATTTAATATACGATTCCAACTGTCATATTCAAAATTCATGGCGAAAGTATAAGTTCCGGTTTCATTGGGAAGGACAAAAGTACGAATATTTTCTGTTATTTCGCCTAATGCTCCGTAAGAAAATTCCTGATAGCCGGAAGCATCTTCCTGGCGTACAATTTTGCCTGCTCGGTTATTGGGATCACCCATGGCGCCATACTCATAAATTACGTTATTCTCGGGGTTTTCGGGATAATTAATATGAGTGAGTTGATTGTAATTATATTTATACTCTATCCACTGGTTGTTATTGTTTTGCAGATTTTGGGTTTGGCGGGAAATCATATTGCCGGCGAGATCATATTGTATGGTGTCCGTTCCTGCATCGGGATGAATCCGTGCAACTTTTTGCCCTAACAAGTCATATCCATAAATTGTACTGTGCCCGTCAGGGTCTGTGCTGTTAACAAGCTCTCCCATAGCATTATATTCAAAAGAAGTGACATTGCTGTTAGCATCCATTATTTGTCTTTGCAAGCCTCTTCCATCTTTCAAAACAGTTGCTGTATTTCCATTGGCATCAAATGTTCGAGTTAGGAATTGCGTTCCATTAAACCCATATTCAAAAGCCGTAGCACCTACTGTCGGTAAAATTACCTCTTTCTGCCGATCTAATATATCATACGTTGTAACAGTTTCGGTACCTGAATCAAAATAATGATTAAAAATACTATCTTGTGTGAGAGGTTCGGTAAAGGGATGATATTGCGTTACTGTTCTGCCAAAGGCATCGTAAATTATCTTGCCGGAAACAATGGATACTTCTTGTCCGTTAATCTCGGCATCTTTTTTGGTTTGCAAAATTCTTCCGAAGCCATCACAAAGCAATGTGGTTCTTAGGTCATTGGTGTCATTTTGAGAATTATAATGATATGTTCGGGCGAAAGAAAAGGTATCCGGAGTACTAAAGTTAAAAATATCAACTCTCCCGTATTTAACCGGATGATATTCCATTTTGATTGTATATGGTTGTCCGGAAGCTAATTCATAGGGAGCTGTTATAGTTTTGGTACGTCCCATAAAGTCATAACTGTAATGCATTTCATTGCCGTTTATATCCGTTGTTATTAAGGGTTTTCCCCATCGGTAATCGTAGGTTGCCGTAGAATTGTATCCCAAAGCACTGGTTACCTGAATAGGATAAGAATGAACGACCGGATCGTACGTGTAATCGTAGTACAGGCGTTGATTAGTACTATTAGGAGGAAATGTTATTCGACTTATATTTCCGTAGGTTGAATTATATTGTATGTCAATATCGGAAACAGAGGAACCATTGTACTGCTGAATTTTAGTCATTTTTCCTTTAGAGTTGTAGGATGCCATACGTTTTCTTAACAAAATGTCATCTTTATCTTGGACTCGAATGGTATCCGCCAATGAAATCAGATTATAACCCATCCCTTTCTTGTAAGAAATATATGCGTATAAATTATCTTCGTCAACTGTTGTATCACCATAATTAATATAACAAATAACATTACGTTTTTTATCATACTCAAACCTTTTAACAGTGGTTAAATGAGGCGTATTATCCCCTTCGTAATAGTTGATCAGTTCCGCTTCAAATAAAGGATATGCATGAGCAGGAC
>JAEWNB010000097.1 GCA_023392945.1 Bacteroidota bacterium | reverse complement strand
GGAAGATTGAAATCCCAAGTAGAAAAAATGAAATCCCAAATAGGAAGATTGAAATCCCAAGTAGGAAAATTGAAATCCCCGACACTTAAAACTAAAACATTTATAGAAACACTTTTTAGTAATTAACATTTTTATTAATCAAAAAATCTTGTTATTATGACAACAAAAATTCACAGTAAAATTGAAGAAATTCCAACCATTGCCGACTTTGTGTTAGCAAGTGTAACACGCGATTTGGCTGATTTCACGGCCTATTCGCCCCTCTTTACCGAAGCTTACCTAACCGATTTTGAGGCAAAAAGAAAAATTGCCACTGAACTGATTATGACCGATTCGGTAAATTATGAACTGAAGGCCACGACGGCTGAGCTTTACAAGCAATTGAAAAATTTTAGATCATTGCTGGTACGGATTGAAGGTTACCTTCATTTGGCTACCGGCAATTTGAATAATGAAAAATTGGGATTAGTAAAACTAAGATTCAACATTAATAAAGGAAATATAGAAGGAGTTATTCTCAACGGTCGAAGCTTTCTAACCAATCTGACAAAAAATAAAACCGTCCTCATGGAAAAAGGTCTTAAACAGGAACAGCTTGACAACATCACAACCCTGCTAAACACAATTGAAAGACTCAACAAAGAGCAAAATCTCCTGCAAAGCAAGCGTTCCGAAAACTGCTTGAAAAACAGAGACATCTTCAACAACTTATGGGACCTCTTGTGGCCCGTTATGAAAGCCGGCAAGGCCATCTACAAAGGCACCAATGAATCCAAACTGAAAGACTATACTATGACACAAATCCAAAAGCGCATGAACAACGAACGGAAGAAAGCCGCCGCCGATGCCGAACCCCCTGCCGACCCGGCTGTAGAACCTGCCAAATAAGCTTTTGTCAAGTATAAAACAATTTGTTTTGGCAGCTCCCTTCGTCCAGGACGGATGAGAAGGGGCTGCATTTTTTTTAGGGATGACTAAATATTTGAAAATAAAGCAGAAAAAAGAAAAAATAATTTCTATTGAAAAGAATAATTATTATTTTTGTAGGCGTTATTGCAAATTGTAAAAAGAATTATATAAAAAAGAAATAAGGTAACAAAAGACTACGGTTAGCCATGCACTATTGGAAAATAACTGTAATAAAGGAGAAAAAATGGATGAAAATAATAAAATAAACCTCATAAACGGCAAAAGGTGCACAAAACTTTCTACTACGGGAGATATTGTACACCTTTTGAAACTTCGAGGTGCATATATAAACTAGTTGGGCGCCAAGTGTAAGAAACAGGACAACGACATAGAAAAATTGAAAAGTAAACCATTGTGAAAGGACAGAAAAAAGAAATATTGACAAGATCAGAGAGCCGACACTCAAGCCGACCCGATGTTTTTTATTTTTTGCCCACCCCACATTTTTTTAAACAATTCCTACCCACATTGCGCACATTGGCAAAGCCCCACAAGCCCGCGCTCAAAACCAAAGCTTTGTCAAAGAGTGCAATCTACCTGACACATTTTACTAAGTTAATAGAATAGCATTAAATGAATAAAAAGAAAATTAGTAATTATATAAATTGGTTCGACTTTATAAAAGATAGTAATAAATCTTTGAAAATTGGAGTTATTGATGCAGATCTTCTGGACCATGGAACACGACATCCAAATCTTGCTTTATTAAAAATATCTGGTTATTGCAAGAAGCTTAGGCATAAAGTTGAATTTATATGTGATTATAATGAAATCACAACAAATCATATACAAGGTAATTTTGACATTTTATTCATGTCAAAAGTTTTTACTTTTTCAATAATACCGGAAGTAATTCAAAAAAAAATTGATAAAAAAGAGATAGTTATTGGAGGTACTGGTTTTTTTGAGATTGATAGTCCAAGTCTCCCTGATGAGATAGAACATCATATGCCTGATTATGAACTATACACTAATTACATTTCAAATCAAACGAATAATTTCACTAGTAATATTAATAAATATGAAGATTATCTGAATTACTCAATTGGTTTTGCAACTCGGGGTTGTTTTAGAAAATGTAGTTATTGCGTTAATAGAAAATATGACAGAGTATATAAACATGCTCCAATAATAGAATTTTTAGATATAAAAAGACGTGGCATATATCTATGGGATGATAATTTTATGGCATCACCTGATTTTGACTCCATACTAGATGAATTAATAGCTACAAATAAGCCTTTTCAATTCAGACAAGGTTTAGATATTCGATTAATGACTGAAAAAAAAGCTAAACGACTTGCAAATGTCAAATACAAAGGAGATTTTATATTTGCGTTTGACCATATAAAAGATTCTAATATAATTTCTCGTAATTTAAAAATATGGAAAAAGTATTGTAAAAAATCTACTAAATTATATGTTCTTACGGGTTATGAAAGTCAAGATGAAAAAGATATTGAATCTACTTTTGAACGAATCAAAATAATAATGGAACATGGCTGTTTGCCTTATATAATGAGATATGAAAGTTACAGCGAATCAAAGTATAAATCAATATATATACAGTTAGCAAGATGGTGTAATCAGCCCAATTTCTTAAAAAAGAAAAGCTTCAGACAGTACTGTATTGCAAATGAAGAATATCATCAATTAAACACAAAAATGACAAAGAGACCTTGTTCTTGCTACAAAGCAATGTTAGATTTTGAAATGGATTTTCCGGAAATTGCAAAAAAATACTATGATTTGCGATTTGATGAAATTAATCAATATTAATAAAATTAAAAAAAAATGGAATCAAACTACGTTAAATTGGAAATAGATAAAATAAATCTTGATTTAGGAAACCCAAGAATCAACCAATATTTAGAAATTTATAAGGGAGATATAACCAGTGAAGCTATTGCTCTAGCACTAACAAATCCAGGGAACGGAGATTCAACGACATCTTATAATACACTTAAGGAATCCATTAAAGTCAGTGGTGGAATTATTCACCCAATTATAGTCAATAAAGAACTTGATGGTAGTTTAACTGTAATTGAAGGAAATACAAGACTTCAAATTTATAAAGAATTTCTTCTTTCAAATCCTAATGGACCTTGGAATACAATAAGTGCTATTGTTTACGTTGGGTTATCTGAATCAGAAAAACATTCTATTCGACTACAATCACATTTAGTGGGACCACGAGATTGGGATCCATATTCAAAGGCCAAATATTTACATCAACTTAGTGAGATTGAAAGTTTACCAATGTCAAGCATTATTTCAATGTGTGGGGGTAATAGTTCGGAAATCAATAAACTAATTAGTGCATATAGAGATATGGAATTGTTTTATAAAAAAGAAGTTGAAGAAAAAGGAGATTATTTTGACATTAGACAATTTTCAAAATTTGTTGAATTACAAAGAAATACAATAACATTTGCACTCACATCAAAGGGATATACTAAAAATGATTTTGCAAAATGGGTTGTTGAAGATAATATTGATACTGCACAAAATGTTCGTCAGTTACCTGCAATTCTGAAAGAACCAGAAGCATTAAAAGTTTTTTTAAAGAAAAATGTTTCAGAAGCAGTCAAAAAACTTGCCGTGACTGAGAACTCACATAACGAGCTAAATAATATTTCTTATGATATTCTTGGAGCCAAATTTTTAGAAGCAATTAACAGGTTGGAATATAAAGAAGTTAAAAAATTATGTAATGATCCAGAATACGATAAAAAGAAAACGATGCTTCTAAATATTTTTGATGGGCTTCAAGAAATTTTGAAAGATATCCAATCTGAAAATTAGATTATGGCTGAATCTAGTGAACATATAGATTATGTAAAGAAAATTGCTAAATATGTTTCTTTATTAACTTCTGTTGAAATAAGTTCTAATTTGTTAGTTGATTTGCCAGAATATAGCAATAGACCAGATAGAACAATTGGTAATTTTATCCCTGACTTGTTTTATAAAGATTCACGATGTTTGATTATTGGCGAAGCAAAAACCGAAAATGATATTGACAGAAAACACAGTAAAGAGCAATATGAATCATATATTAGAGAAGCTTCGTTATTTGATGGAGAAAGCCATATTATTATTTGTACATCTCTGTATTCATTTGCAAGATTAAAAAACATAATAAAAAAAATAAAATTAGAAGAAAATTCATCTGCTAAACTTCATTTATTAAATGATATTGGGGAGGCAAGTATTCTATGAGAAAAATAGTAGATTTACCGGGTCAAAATCTTTCTGCTAAGTTAAATGCATTTCCTTATCAGTTTGAAGCTTTTAATGCAATAAAAGATTTACCTTATGCTGCAATCTTTCATGAGCAAGGTCTTGGTAAAACCAAAATAGCGATTGACCTTCTTCTTTATTGGCTAGAGTATTTGAAAATTGACACAATATTAATTGTGACAAAAAAGCAATTAGTTGAAAATTGGCGTGACGAGTTTGAAATCCATACCAATATTAAACCTCGAATATTAACTAATAAAAGAACTGAAAATTTCTATGTATTTAATAGCGCAACACGCATTATTATTACAAATTTTGAAACAATATCTGGTGAAAAAGAGAGATTCAAGCTTTTTCTTAAAACAAGGGATGTTGCTATAATAATAGATGAATCTACAAAACTTAAAAACCCAGAATCTAAACTTACTCATGATTTTTTTGAAATTTCCAATTTATTCAAGATTCGCGTAATAATGACAGGAACACCAGTTGCCAATAGACCTTATGATATTTGGGCTCAGATTTTTTTTCTCGATTTTGGGAATAGTTTAGGGACAAATTTTTCCGACTTTAAAAAAAATACAGACTTAGAAAATGATCTATTTTCAAATAAACTTAAAAGAGATATATTTGAGTCATCAGTGTCCAATATTTATGATAAAATTAAAAAATTCACTGTACGTGAAACAAAAAAAAGTGGCATAATTTCTCTACCGAATAAAGTGTACCATAACATTTTTGTGGATTTTGAAAAGGCACAAAACATGATGTATGAAAAAGTGAGAACAGAATTGCAAATACTAATACAACGAGGAGATAATGCAATACTTGACGAATCTTCGGATTCTATTAAAAGATTGCTTAGGCTTGTACAAATTTCTTCAAATCCTAGATTGATAGATGATTTATATTGTTGTTTGTCTGGAAAAGAAAATAAACTAGATGAATTAATTAATGAAGTAATTAATAGAAAAGAGAAAGTTATAGTATGGTCAATATTTACTGAAAATGTTGATTTTTTTCATAAAAAGTATAAATACCTAAATGCTGTAAAAATTACTGGCAAAATGAATATTGAGGATAGGAATTATTCTGTTCGTGAATTTAAGAATGGCGATGCCAAAGTATTATTTGCAACACCACAATCTGCGAAAGAAGGATTAACTCTAACTGTTGCAAACAATGTGATTTTTTATGACCGAGGATTTAACCTTGATGATTATCTGCAAGCACAAGATCGAATACATCGTATTTCACAAACAAAAACATGCAATATTTATAACTTGATGGTAAAAGATAGTATTGATATTTGGGTTGACCTATTATTGAAAGCTAAGCAAAATGCTGCATTCTTGACGCAAGGTGATTATGAATTGAAAAAATACCAAAAAGTTGTTGATTATAGTTTTGGTGAACTAGTTAAAGATATTTTAAACAACAAATAGAAGAAAATTAATATGAAGACATTAACAATTGGGAAAAAAGAATTTAACGTTAGAGAAGTTGAAATTAATCAATCTTCTTTAAAATTTTATGAAGATAATCCAAGAGTTTTTAGTGCTCTTAGAGTTGCATATCAGACTAATCCAGATCAAAATAGCATTGAGAAATTAATGATTACAATGGAACATGTAAAGCAACTCAAACAATCTATTGAAAGTAACGGTGGTCTTATTGACCCTTTAATTGTTCGTGATGGTGATTTTGTTGTTCTTGAAGGGAACAGTCGGTTAGCAGCATATCGACTATTATGTAAAAATGACCCAATTACTTGGGGTAAAGTACAATGTGTTCTTTTACCTTCAGATATTGATGAATCATCAATTTTTACTCTTCTAGGTCAATATCATATTATTGGAAGAAAAGATTGGAGTCCATATGAGCAAGCTGGTTATTTGTATCGACGTAAAAAAGAATCAAAAATTCCTGTCGAAACGATGGCCAAAGAGTTAGGAATTCAAAAAGGAGTGGCAAATAAATTCATTGATGTTTATTCTTATATGATAGAAAATGATGATTTAGAACCGACAAATTGGAGCTATTACGAAGAATTACTAAAAAATAGAGGAATAAACAAAGTAAAAAATTCTCATCCACAATTAGTAGATACAATTGTATCACAAATAAAAAACAAAGAAATACAGCAAGCTTCTGATATTAGAAAAATTGGAGAAATTGCTAAATGTCCTGATAAAAAAGCTAAAAAAGTACTTGATGAAATAGCATCTGGGTCAACAGATATTTATGATGCTTATGAAAGAGTTAAGGATACTGGAAAGATTGATGATATATATAAGAAAATTAGAACTTTTCGAAATATTATTAGTGAAAGTACATTTGAAGAATCTGTGAGGGATAGTACAGACATTAAATATGAGCTTAAGAAAATTAATAGAATCTTAAAAAATTATTTAGAGATTAAAGAGGTATGAACTCGAAAATAGAACTATTCTTTTCAAAAGATTTTGAAGTGGAAATAAATGAGAACATGTTCTACTATAGGTATAAATTTCCTACTAATGAGATTTGTAATTATATAGGGGCTCTCATTAATATTCCTTATTCTGAATTTATAAGTTATATACATAATCATGTTCAGATTCTTCCTATTACATCTAAAGATATCCCACAGTTTAGTTCTTTTAAAGCCTGTACTATTGATATTTGCAAAAAAATTCATGAAGTGAATGATCCAGGCCTTTCATTTGTAGAGGTTGGTAAACTATTGTTAGATGACCATAAATTAAGGAATGATATAGCATATAGAAAATATGGGGAAAACCATTCTAAAACAGCATACGAATTAGGGTTAACACAATTCAAAGAAAATATTTGTTATTTATCATGTATAGGTTCTGTATTTTTATCGTTTGATGAAAAAAATCAGAATGCTATCTTGGCTAGATGTATTCTTAGAAACCGATTTATTTCAAGAATAATTGCAGATTCTGAAAATGCCGATGTTAACATTATGAAATATATGCTTTGTTTATCAAAAAGCACCATTTTTCGAAGAAAATCAAATATCATGAGTCTTATAAATTTATGCAAGTATCAAATTTTTGATAATCAACCAGGTTTATTAAAAAAGATTTATTTTGAATATAATAATTAAGGAAGTCTATTTGCAAACATATTGCCCCTCACCTTCCAACGCTACAACTCAAATGTAAGGCTTGTTTTAAATCGTTAGCTCAAATTTCTCTAGTTTTTTCCAAATACTTTCGAAAGAATTTTTAACACATATACTTTCATTTTCAGTAATAATGGTGCAACTACCATCTTCATTTTTAAAAAATCTAACAATATAGTTGAAATTCAACCAGATTGTCTTGTTATTTTCTTTTAAGGTAAATGTCATTCCAATAGGCATAATGAAAAATTTTGAATGGACAAAAATAATAAATATATCAATTCATGCTGTTCCCTGATGTTAAAGCATTTTTTCCCCAAAAAATCTTTCTTCCCCCTCTTCCATTATTAATTTTTTGTTATTTTTGCAGCGACTTCAATTAGACAAGGATAGGATATCCAGCCTGATAATTGCAGATATATTTTATATCTGTTATGCAATATGCAGTGCTGCTCCTGTATGGAACGTTAATGCGTCCAATCTATCCTTGTGATTGAAGTCAACAGGTCAGCAGCACTGTTTTTTTATTAGCTGCCGCAACTAAAACAATACTACATCATGGCTCAATCAGAAAAGAAAAAGAGAACTGCCCGGCAAAAGCAAAGCGAAACAGCAACCCCAACCCCCAACAGCAAGGAGAACCCTTTGGCATGCGGCTATCTACGGCGGCTCAAAATGTGCTACAGCACCCGCCATCACCGTTTCAGCAACTCCAATGAGGTGCCGTCACTGCACCTAAGCGGCAACTGGCTGCAAAAAGCCGGCTTCGAAACAGGCAACTACACCACACTCTTTGTCAGCAAAGGGCTCATTGTAATCCGCAAAGAAGAAAACAGCGATTTGGAGATTTGAAGATGTGGAGATTTGAAGATGTGGAGATGTGAAGATGTGAAGATTTGGAGATGTGGAAATTTGAAGATGTGAAGATGTGGAAATTGTTATTTTTTACGGCAAGTTCGCAGAACATTGCGGATGGAAAAAATTCCTCGTCCTCGTTGAGGAAGAGGTGGCAGCCGGCTCGGTTGGTTGTTGCAAATCATTGGCAAATTTATTCCCGGAAGGGAATACAGCTTGGTAGTAATGAGACTCCAAACAAATCTCCGCATTCCGGAAGGAATGCGACCCATGAATTTTAACTTTAAATTTCCGTAAATACGGAATTTTAATTTCGTAAGCACAAAAAAAAATTTCGAAGCTTCGTTTTATAAATTTCATAGGCACAAAAAAATTTTTCGTAAGCACGAAATTTTTTTAGACAATTAACTTCCCCAAAAACTCTTTCTCAGTTTTTAGCCTGACCCGAAAATGGCCATTTTTGAAAAAAACGATATAAACATCTTGGGCAATTGAAAAACGAAATATACAATTGACTACAGATTCTCCAGAATATATTGGGTCAGTTTAGTATATAGGTGATAGCGGGTAATGCCTCCGTAGATAAAATGGTTTTTATTGGGATAGAAGAACTGATCAAACTGTTTGTTGTTCCGGATCAGGGCGTCAGCCAATTCCATGGAGTTTTGAAAGTGCACATTATCATCGGCGGTGCCGTGAATCAACAGATATTTCCCACTCAGTTTATCGGCGTAAAAAACAGGGGAGTTGTCGTCGTAGCCGGTGGGATTTTCCTGTGGGGTTTGCAAAAAGCGCTCGGTATAGATATTGTCGTAGTTACGCCAGTTGGTGACGGGGGCTACTGAAATACCCATCTTGAACTGTCCCTCGCTTTGGAACATGGCAAGGGTAGCCAGATAGCCGCCAAAACTCCATCCCCAGATGCCGAGTCGATTAGCATCCACATATTGTAAAGTTTTAAGATATTTAACGGTTTCCAGTTGGTCGAGAGTCTCCAATTTGCCCATTTGTTTGTAAACACACTTTTCGAAGGCATCACCGCGTCCTGTTGTGCCTCGGCCGTCAACACACACCACAATGTACCCCTTTTGTGCCAGCAATTGATACCATGCAAAATCCTGACTTCTTGAAAAGGAATTTTCCACCTCCTGAGACCCCGGGCCGCCGTAAAGATAGATCAGCACGGGATACTTCCTGGCAGGATCAAAATCGTTTGGTTTTATCATCCATCCATTCAGGGAGATTCCTTCAGTAGTGGTGAAATTAAAAAGCTCTTTTTGCGAAAATCCGTAAGTTTTCATCAACTCTTTCAGGTTGGCATTGTTTTCCAGCTCCCGTAGTTGTTTTCCCGCTGCATCATGAATGGTGAAAACGGGCGGCGTATTGATGTCGGTATAGCTGTTGAGGTAGTATAAGCCATTGGGACTTAAACTGACATCATTCCATCCGCTTCCACTGGTAAGCAACCTTTTGTTTGTACCATCAAAACTAATCACATAAAGGTCTCTGTTCAACACTGCCGACTCATTGGAAAGGTAGTAAATCAGTCTCTTTTTGGCATTAATTCCGCAAATCTCTGCCACTTCCCAGTTGCCTCGGGTAATCTGTTTGGTTTCTCCCCCGAATTCCACCAGATAGAGATGGTTGTACCCGTCTCTTTCGGAGGTGACCACCATGGTCTTATTGTCATCCATAAAATAGTAAGTGTCACTGATTTCCAGCCACCACTTATTTTCATCGGTAAAGACTACCTCCTGAGCACCGGTTGTGGTATTATATCGGTAAAATTCCAACTTGTTCTGGTGTCGGTTCAGTTTAAGTGCCATCAATTCGGTAGAGTTAGAAAGCCAATAAATACGCGGAAAATAGCAGTTGCTGTTATCCCCGAGGTTAAGCTTGTTCTTTTTTTCAGTTGTCAAATCATAATAATATACATCCACCAACGAGTTATCTTCTCCTGCCTTGGGATATTTATAGCTATATTGTTCCGGATAAAGACTCCCGTAGGTAGTGAGGGAGAATTCCTTTACCCTGCTTTCGTTAAAGCGGAGATAGGCTATTTTGCTGCCGTCGGGTGACCATTCAAAACATTGGGCAATGCTCAGTTCTTCTTCATAAACCCAGTCGGCAATCCCGTTTTTAATGCGGTTTTCATCTCCGTCGAAAGTGATCTGCAATTCTCTATTATTATCCAACTCTTTGATAAAGATATTGTTGTCTCTTACAAATGCCACCATTTTGCCGTCAGGAGAGAAAGTGGCAAAACTCTGCTTCCCTTTTGCATTATTGCTGAGCGGTTGCAGACTTTTCTCTTTACAATTATAGATATAGTAGTATGCCTTTGTTGATCGCCGATAAATATACTCTTCATCCAGGGCGAGCAAAATCTGTTTTTCCTCCTTGTCAAATTTATAGGAATCTATATACTGAATGGAAATAATCTGATTACTTGCCTCTAATAGCGTCTCATTTGCTAAGAGCGTTTCAATTTTCTTTCCGGTTTCATAACTGTATTTCTCTATTCCGGATTCTCCGACAATAGTATAATAGCTGCCGTTTGCCATCGGTTCATAGCCATTAACCCCTTTCGGGTAAAAAAGAAAGTTCGTCCAAATATCTTCAATAGTGATTTCTTTAGGTTGGGCAAAAAGTGTTCCGCCCAGACTCATGATACCCAAAAACAGACAAAATAGTATTCTTCTCATAAAGATGTGTTTTTTGATTCGGAGTGCAATAATACAAAATATCCATGCACGCTTTGCTCTCTCTGCAATCATAGTGTTTAAACAATGGGATAGGATAGTGTTTTCAAGTTAAGCTATTGATAAATTCTCTAAAATGAACAATTTTTTCCGAGTTCATTTTGTTACATAGCAAATGTTCAAAATCTTTTGACTTATGTAGTAAATCTACTGTCTCTGATAATTCAATAA
>JAEWNB010000127.1 GCA_023392945.1 Bacteroidota bacterium | reverse complement strand
AGTTTGTACATATTGAATTTCATTTCAATTTGAAATCCATAACCAATATGATGAATTTTAGAAAAATCTATCGTTTTCAAAGCTGATGCGCGGTAACATTTAAAGCCGGCTGTAGTATCCATTACAGGAATACCTAGAATTGCTCTTACATACATTGAGCCATAATAAGACATCAACAATCTACCCATTGGCCAATGAAGCACATTAACACCCTCACAATATCTGGAACCGATTGCCAAATCAGCATTTTGAACAACACAAGCGTCATAGAGTCGTTTCAGATCATTTGGGTCATGAGAGAAATCTGCATCCATTTCAAAAATAAAATCATAATTTCTTTCAAAAGCCCACTTAAATCCATGAATATAAGCAGTTCCAAGTCCTAATTTTCCTTTTCTTTCCTGAATAAAAAGTTTATCAGGAAATTCATTCATCATTTTTTTAACGATATCAGCAGTTTTATCCGGAGAATTATCATCAATAATTAAAATATCAGTATCAAAAACAGAAAAAGTAGTTCGAATAATATTTTCAATATTTTCTTTTTCATTGTAAGTTGGGATGATTACGACTTTTTTATCCATAATGCTTATTTTTGAATTGTAATAAAAACAGGAAGATGATCACTATATCCCCCAATATAAGAACCTCCGGCATAAGTTCTATAAGGATAACCTATAAAAGAACCCGAGGGGGTTAACAAGAAACCTGCTCTGAAAATATCAACACCGGAGTATTTATATGAACCTTCAGGGGGATTAACCAAACCGTAAGAAATGATAATATTATCAATCATATCCCATGAATCACGATATGCATAAGAGCCAATTCCATCGCGATATAATTTCCACATAGGATTATATAGATCATTAATCATCAGTTCACTAATTTTATGTTTAGCTTTAAGATATTCTGTAATACTTTTAGAATTAGGGTTATCATTTAAATCTCCCATAATAATAACCTTAGCCAATGGATTAACAGCCATCAATGAATCTGCAATATGTCGCGATAACAAAGCAGCGGCAATTCTTTTAGGCATACTTAACTTTTCACCGCCAATTTTTGATGGCCAATGATTTACGATAATATGCAGCGTGTCAGTCCCATCAATAATTCCGGTAATTAATAATTGATCACGTGTAATGAAATTAGTATCATTAGTTTTTAATTCATAAGCTTTCTGTCCAAGAACTCTAAATCGGTCTTTTTGATAGATTAGCCCCACGTCAACGCCACGTCTATCAGGAGAATCATGATGAACGACTCCGAAATTGAATGGTTTCAGCTTTTCCGTTTGGACCAAATCATTCATAACTTTCTCATTTTCAATCTCAGACAATCCAAGAAGTGCTACCCCACCCTTTTCTTTTGCAATTAAAGAAATTACTTTTGAAAGATTTTCCAACTTTGTCTGGTAGCGTTCAGGAGTCCATTGATAATCTCCATTCGGCAAAAATTGAGAATCGTTTGTAATCGGGTCATCATCTGTATCAAATAGATTTTCAACATTATAAAACCCAATAACTGCTATATTAGTATTTTTTTGAGCAAATAAGTTCAAATTTACTATTGCAAAGCCAAAAACCAAAAAAGGTAAAAAGATTCTCATTTTATTAATTTTAAGTTGCAAAAATACAATATTTTTTTAATATAAATACCCCAAAAACAATTGTTTTTACATTGTTTTTTTTACTATTTTTGCTCACTAATTTTATACAAAAAAGAATTATATGAAAAAAGGACTATTTTTGTTATTTATATTTCTAATATCTTGTGGAATAGTTAGTTCTCAGGAAGAAAAGAATAAAAAAGATTCAGTAAAGGTTCGGAACGGAGTTGAAGACTATTCTTCCAGTACCACTATTGGTGAAGGACAGGAAGATGAAGAGTCAGGAAACAGTAGTTTTGTTCCGGGCTTATTACATTCTTCACAGGATGTTTTTACCAATAACACTTCCTATACGTTCAGTATTGCTTATTTCAAAGAAAGAGGTTATGACAATCAATATGAAAATATTTGTATTAACAACTATCTTATGAACAGTATGATTACCGGTCGTGCTACCTATTCTCAATGGGGAGGGCTGAATCATGTTGTAAGATATCCGGAAATTGTTAACAGTCTTAATCCTGCTTCCTTTACTTTTGGGGGAGTCGGAGGTTCTACAAATTACAATTTAAGGGCGTCGGCTTATCGTAAACAGACAAGGGCTACCTATTCCCTTAGCAATAGGAGTTATAATAATCGACTGATGCTTACCCATTCTACCGGTATTATGAAAAATGGGTGGTCAGTTGCTGCTTCTCTGTCAACACGTTTTGGAGATGCAATATCTTATGTTGAAGGAACCACATACAATGCTTTCAGCTATTTTCTTGCAGTTGAAAAAAAAATCAATAATGAACATGCTCTTAATCTGACTGTTTTCGGTACCCCTACTCAAAGAGGTATGCAAGGAAACTCTGTTCAGGAAGTATATGACTTGCTTGACAACAATTATTATAATCCAAATTGGGGCTGGTATCAAGGAGAAAAGCGAAATGCAAGAGTCAGAACTATACATGAACCGGTTGCAATGCTGACCCACTATTATACTCCCAAAAGCAATAAATATTTTATAACCAGCACTCTGGCTGTTACTTCCGGAAAAAACAGTACTACTTCCCTCAATTGGTATGATGTTCCTGACCCACGTCCGGATTATTATCGTTATTTACCAAGTTATCAAGAAGACACTTTGATTCAGGATTATGTTGCAAATCAATGGCTTACAAATGCTTCTGTAAGACAAATAAACTGGGATTATATGTATGATGTTAATCAACTAGCTGCTGCTCAAGGGAAAAGAGCTCAATATATGATTGAAAATCGTATCTATAGTCATGTTCAGGTAGGGGGAGCTTCAAATTTGGTTACCAATATTAATGACAATATTAAATTATCCGCCGGTGTTGATGTAAGGGGCATGAAACAACACAACTATAAAACCATCAATGATCTTTTGGGTGGAACTTATTGGCTGGATGTGGATAAATATTCTGAAGGGGACTTTCCTACTGATTCATCGGTAATTTATAATGATTTAAACAATCAGGATAAAGAGTTGAAGGAAGGGGATATTTTTGGTTATGATTTTGATTATTACATTTATAATCAATTACTTTGGGGAATGTTGGATTTTACATACAATAAAATTGATTTTCATGTGGGAGCTAATGTGGGAGGAACAGAATTCTGGCGTAACGGCAATATGAAGAATGGTCGTTTTCCAGAGGATTCATACGGAAAATCAGATGTTAAGAGCTTTTTTACCTATGGAGTAAAAGCAGGTATAACCTATAAAATTACCGGAAGAAACTATTTGGTTCTCAATACACAATATTCTTGTGATGCCCCAAGCGTGCTGAATGCTTTTGTTGCCCCTAGAATCAGAAATACTTTTGTTAGTAACCTTACTACTGAGAAAATATTTGCCTCTGACTTTTCTTATATTATGAATTATCCTTTCATTAAAATGAGAATAACGGGATATTTTTCTCAATTTAATGATATTACCAAACTGATCAGTTTTTATCATGATGACTATGCTTCTATGGTTAACTATTCCATGAGCGGAATAGATCAACGACATATTGGTATTGAGTTTGGTTCAGAAATCAAAATGGGTAGTATGTTCTCTTTGATACTGGCAGGTAATTGGGGTGACTATCGTTATAGCAGCCGACCTTCAGTAGTGATTACAGCAGAAAATGGCTATGATCTTTTGGGAGAAAATAATGCTGCCGAGACACAGACTGTTTACTGGAAAAATTATCATGTTTCAGGAACTCCTCAGGTTGCCGGTACTATTGGTCTTAAATTTAATCACAATTACTGGTATGTTAATATTAATGCCAACTATTTTGACAAAATTTATTGTGATTTGAATCCCGAAAGAAGAACTTCGGCAGCTCGTGGCACATTGGATGAAAATTCAGATTTGTATCACCAAGTAGTTGACCAGACAAGATTAAAAGGTCAATTTACTTTGGATGCTTCTATTAGTAAATCCTGGAAAATAAAAAAATACATCATCGGATTTAATTTAAGTGTAACCAATATTCTTAATAATCAAAATTTAATTACCACTGCATGGGAACAATACAGATTTGATTACAAAGAATATAATGTAGATAAATTTCAAAATAAATATTATTATGCCTTTGGCACTACTTTTTATGCCGGCATCAATTTTCAATTTAATTAATCCTGCAAAATTCTGAAAACAATGAAAAATAATAGATTTAAATTAGTAATAATCATTCTGACTGCACTCTTTTTTGCCGGAGGATGTAATCCTGAATATGATGTAGCTCCCTATCTTACTTACGAAGGAGAAGCTAACTGTACTATTGAGGAGTTATTGTCTTATCACGATATTGGTTCTTTGGATTCTTATGATTCAATTCCTGCAGGGACAGTTATCACAGGAATTGTCACATCATCAGATGAACACGGAAATTGCTACAAATTCATCAATATTCAAGATGAAACCGGAGCAATTCAGATAAAAATTGCCAATACTGCGCTCTACTATAAATATAAAGTTGGTCAACGAGTTTATATTAATTGTGATGGACTGGTATTGGGTGACTATCGCAAATTACACCAATTGGGATGGTGGGTGAACGGATCCATGGAAGCCATTCCAACAGCAAAAGAAGCTGTTTATATTTTCAGAGACAGCCTTGTAGGCAATGCACCGGAACCTTTATCAATTACCTCTACTGGTCAAATTACAGATTCTTATTATAATATGCTTGTCAAAATTGAGAATTGTTATTTCAATAATGGCGGACAACTTACATTTTCTGAACCTTCTGCAGCTACAAGCAGAACTATTACCCTTGTAGGAGGAGGTACTATTGAAGTCAGAACCAGCAATTATGCCGATTTTGCCCAAAATATTCTTCCTGAAGGTACCGGAAATATTGTGGGACTTCTTACTCGCTATAATAATACAGACCAATTAGTTATACGCTCTTTGGATGACCTGACCAATTTTGGCGTAGAAGAAGAAATTTATTCTTTGGATTTAAATGTGAACCCTCTTGATAACGGCTGGAGTAATCATTCTGTTTCCGGAACGGCTCTATGGGAATATGTTTCAGGGGTAAAAAGGATGAGTATTACGGGAAATAACAGCGATTTTTCAGATTGCTGGCTACTCTCCCCTACCATCAATTTAACCTCCTATCAAGACATTAAACTATATTTGAATCACAGAATTCCTAATAATCTCGGAAATGCTTCCAATATAAGATTATACTATTCAATATCAGATCCCACAGCTCCTTTTAATGAAGCCAATTGGACCCAACTGACAATGCCTTCCTATCCATCCAGTTTTACAACGGTATCTATCGATATCCCCAATACAGCCATATCTAATCCTAATTTCAGAATAGGCTTCAGATATTCTGATGACCAGACATCCAACTGGACAATTGGAGGAGTTACATTTAAAAGTTTTATTGCAGAAAAATAATATCATTATGAGCAGAAATAATTTGTTTTTTACATCAATATTAATTGGATTGGTTTTCTTCTTATTCTCATGTAACAATACATGGGACGAACCCGAGTTTGTGATTCCGGAATATACAGGAAGACCTGCCAATAAAACTATTGCCGATATTAAGGCAATGCATGATCTTGGTACTGATACTCCGGATTCCATTTGCAGTTCTAACGAATATTTTATTGTAGATGCCTGGGTTGTCAGTTCAGATGAAGGAGGTAATTTCTATAAATCAATGGTTATTCAGGATGAAACCGGTGCTATCGAAATCGAAATCGATAAAACAGGATTGTATAATGATTATCCCGTAGGACAAAAAATTTATTTGAATTGCAAGGGTCTCCTCGTTGGAGATTATCACAATATGTATCAAATAGGTTGGATTTATGAAGGTGCAGTTGGAAGAATCAACTCCATGTTTATTGATAATTATATTTCAAAAGACGGTCTTCCTGACTTAGAAAACATGCCACAACCAACTCTTATTACCGGTGCGGCTGATTTAAGTGCAGAAAATGTGAGTAAGTTGGTAAAAATTGAAAATTGTCAATTTGCTGAAGAATCTGTTGGGAAACCCCTTTCATCAAGCGATGTTATTACAGAACATGAAATTACAGTGAACGGAGCTTCTATTATTCTCAGAACTTCTAATTATGCAAAATTCAGAAGTATTCTTTGCCCTTCAGGAACAGGAACACTTTATGGGATATTGACGGTGTATAATTCTACTTACCAAATGATGATCAGAACTGCCGAAGATATTCAGTTTGATAATACTGAACCTGAACCCGTAGAGCTAATTTATAACATGACTTTTGATGCCAATTCATTGACTTCCGGAGGTTGGAGTCTCTCTGACCCTGAAAGCCCGACCGCATGGTATTTTACTACTGACTTATCTAGTAATAATATCATGTTTCACAATCCCACAACTGCCGTTTGCGATGACTGGCTTATTTCACCCGAAATAACACTTACTGATCTGGACGGAGTTGTTTTATATTTAGACCATAAAATGACACTCCAGGGGCTTCAGGATTTCTTTAGGGTCTATTATTCGACGACCTATCAGGGTGGTGATTTTAATGAAAATGATTGGACAGCTTTTAATCCTAATTTATCCTTATTCCCCTCTTCAGACTATGGCTTAAGTAATGCTTTGGATGTTTCAACAATCCCTGCCAACAGCTTTAGAATTGCTATTCGCTATAATAATTCCACCGGTATCCAGGCAGCAAGATGGAGTGTAAGGAGCCTTAAATTTTATAAATAAATAATGGAAATCAAATTTAATACTATTGAAGAGGCTTTAGAAGAATTTAAAGCCGGCCGTTTTTTAATTGTGGTTGATGATGAAGACCGTGAAAACGAAGGAGATTTTATTATTGCGGCAGAAAAAATAACGCCTGAGAAGGTTAATTTTATGATGAAACATGGTCGTGGGGTGCTTTGTACTCCTATTACCGAAGAGCGTTGTGCACACCTTGGATTGACCATGCAAGTATCCAATAATACTTCATTGTTAGGAACTCCATTTACGGTGACAGTCGATTTGTTGGGTCATGGTTGTACTACCGGCGTCTCAATGTTTGACCGAGCTTCCACCATCAAGGCGCTTGCCAATCCAGAAACAAAATCGGATGATTTAGGCCGTCCGGGTCATGTTAATCCATTACGGGCAAGAGATGGCGGTGTGCTTGTACGTGCCGGACACACAGAAGCAACAATAGATTTAGCCAGACTTGCGGGTATGCAACCTGTCGGAGCACTCATTGAAATTATTAATGATGATGGAACAATGGCAAGACTTCCACAACTAATGGAGATTGCACAAAAATTTAATTTTAAAATTATTTCAATTGCTGATTTAATAGCCTATCGACTAAAAACAGAAAAACTAATCAGAAGAGAACAAGAGGTATCTCTGCCAACTGAATGGGGTAATTTTAAATTAATTGCCTATACTCAATTGAACAATAATAATACCCATCTTATTCTTAAAAAAGGTGAATGGGAAAAAGATGAGGAAGTATTGGTCAGAGTTCACTCCTCCTGTGCCACAGGAGACATTTTCGGTTCCTGCAAGTGCGATTGCGGAGCGCAATTGCACAAGTCGATGGAGATGATTAATAAAGAAGGAAAAGGACTTGTATTGTACATGAATCAAGAAGGAAGAGGAATCGGTCTGGTAAATAAGTTAAAGGCATATCATCTTCAGGAATTAGGATTAGATACGGTAGAGGCAAATATTGAACTCGGCTTTAAGGCAGATGAACGGGATTATGGTATCGGAGCCCAGATTTTGCGGGATTTAAATGCTACAAAAGTGAGACTTATCACCAATAATCCTACTAAACGTGCCGGTTTACTTGGTCATGGTATTCAAATTATTGAAACAGTACCTATCATTATCCAACCCAATGATAGTAACCGGAAATATCTTAAAACCAAACAGGATAAAATGGGTCACAACCTGCATCTTAAATAAAAAAAAAAGGAACTTTTAGAAAGTTCCTTTTTTTTAGTGACCTAATTGTTATTCCTCGTCTTCTTCAGAAGAAAGTCCTAACATTTGTTTAATTTCAGCAGGAGCTTCATCAAAAGTAACCGCTCCATCAGGTAAGAAGAAATGTAAATCTTTTATTTTCTTATTAGGAGTTACTTGAGTAACTTCTACAATCAAGTTAAAAGGAGTTCCACTGTTGTCCATGACTACAGAAGTGTAAAGTGGATAACCTTTCAGCCCAGGGTATTCAAAGGAATTGTATTCTTTCATTAAATCATCTGTCACATAGAGTATAAATTCGTCAGTCTCATCAGTCTCAAGATTTGTAACAACGCAATTAGCTTTATGGCAAACATACCCTGCAATGGTTTTGGTATCATTTGCATCATATGTATAATCATATTTCATTAATGAATAATCAACAGTATCAATGTTGTAATATTTACCATAGCCACTGATAGTAAAATCTATAATCATAGTCATAATCTTGGTATCGCCATCAAGGATTGTGGTAACGCCAATACCACCTTGATTCATAGTTTGTTTTGATTTACTACCAAGAACCACTTTATCGATTTCCATTTGATATTGCGATATAATGTTGGCATCTGTGGTCCCTTCAACATACGTTTTCAATTTGATATCTCCGGAAAATGTTTTTTGGGAAAATAATGAAAGAGAAAAGGCAAAAGTCAGTCCGACCAATAATAAAATAACTTTTTTCATTTTAAATGTTTTGATGTTTTCGATATAATTATTTACAAATTTATTCAGGTTGCAAAGATAGTATTTATTAATAAAAGTAATGACAATTCTATTAAACTTTTTTTACTCTTATATTAGTTAGGGAAAAATGGAAGTAGCGAATCCAATTCATATTCAGTTTTAAAGCTTTTTTATAGTTCTTAAAAGGTTTAATAGTATTTATAAAAAAAAATAGACTATTAAACATAGTCTATTTTTAGGAAGATTTTATAATAGAAATAGTTTATTTTACAATAAATTTGCCGCTTACCAAAATTTTATTTGCATCAATTAAACGGTAAAAATAGGTCCCGGAAGAGAGGTTGTTATTGGTATATTCCACTTTTGGCTGACTAACATTAATAGATGCAACCTGAGCTCCCGAAATATTATAAATAATCAACTCTCCTTTTACATCGCTATTAAAATCAAAAGTAACAAAATCAGTAGAAGGATTTGGGTATACAGTTGCTTTAACATTAGAGAGAAGAGGCTCTGTGAGTCCATTTCCATAATCAAAATAGATGTTATCAATGAAAAGAGAAGTGTTTTCTTTTCCAACACAACTAATCAAATCGTCGAAGTTATATCCCGCACTGGCAATAAAAAGCAATTTAATATGGGTTGCATCCAAAGTGGTATCACTATAGATAAAAGGAATATCAAATGAAGTCCAGGAACTGACTGTATTATATTCCATCAATTTTCCTTTGGCAATAGAAGTGGAACCATTAAACAATTCCATATCAATAACGGCAGAGTCACCACTAACAGGCGAATATTTATAATATCCTTTAAGAGCAAGGGGCTTGAAAGGGAATTCTTTTTTTACAGAAATAACGCCTTCAGAACTCAAAAACTGTTCAATAAAATTATTGCTGATAGTTCCCAAAGCACCGGGAATGAACAATAAGCCTCCCAAATAATGAGAAGTCAAGCGGATAGCATAATTTCCATCCTGTGCACTTGTCTCTCTGAAAGCAGTGAGTACTCCCGGAAGCGGATCTGCGGGAAGCTGATACAAAACATTTAAGGTCATAAATAAATCAAGTGAATCTTCATAACTGTAGTCCAAATAATTTCCTGATTCGGAAACATAAGTAGCCCATTTAGTTTCAAAACTGCCATCTTCTATTGTTTGGGCGGAAAGCATTCCCATTGAAATAATACACAATAAACTTACTAAAGATTTTTTCATAAATTATTATTTTAATTATTAATAGTCAACTAATTAATATCATATACAACCTGAATTGTAAAAGTTCTAAGAGGTTCCACATACATTGGACGGAGCGTATAGGATTTATTGAGAAGGTT
>JAEWNB010000189.1 GCA_023392945.1 Bacteroidota bacterium | reverse complement strand
ATGTAAGTATAAAAGCGGCATCCAACATCCTGAATATCAAAAATAATGATGTCAATTCCTTGCATTTGCTCTAAAGTAGGCTTTTTATTAACGCCATAAAGAGAAACGACCGCTATTCCTGTTTTGCTGTCCACAGAAGATTTGATAAGCCCACCCGCTTCAACTTCTCCCCTAAAACCATGTTCCGGAGAAAATATTTTAACCAGTTTAACACCTAAACTGAGGAGCGTATCTGCAAGATGTCTTTGCCCGACCAAGGAAGTTTGATTGGCACAGATGGCAACATTTTTGCCCTGCAACAAAGGCAAATAAAGTTCCGTTTGCTCCGCACCGGTAATAATGGTATTAGGTAGCTGTTGAACAGAGTCATTTCCGTTGGTAATAATTTGTTGAGAATATCCAACCATACTCAACAGTTGAATCAGGCAAATCAATACAATACTTGGTTTCATCATAACAAATTAATTCACATCTTTCAATAATAATTGCTGCAATAATTTCATTCCTGAAGTTGCCTTTTCCTTAATAAAAACGACCTCCCTATTGACAGGCTGAATTTCTTTAGGGTCAATAACATAAACCGGAACAGAGGGGGCAGCATAATAGATAAGACTTGCTGCAGGATAGACGTTCAAAGAAGTTCCGATAACAATCACAACAGTTGCCTTTTTAACCTCTTCGATAGCTTTTTCGAGCAAGGGAACCTCTTCTCCGAACCAGACAATAAATGGGCGTAATTGACCCCCATCAGGAGCTTTCTGTCCATATTCGATATTGCGATAGCCAATGTCGGTAACAAATTTCTTTTGGTTTTCACTGCATGCTTTAGTCAATTCCCCATGGAGGTGTATAATATGGTGAGATCCTGCCTTTTCATGCAAGTCATCAACATTCTGAGTAATAACGGTTACCTCAAAATATTTTTCCAGTTCAGCAATAATCTTATGAGCATCATTAGGTTTAGCGGATGCCAATTGAGCGCGCCGGGCATTGTAAAAGTCTAACATAAGGGTTGGATTTCGGTACCATCCCTCAATAGAAGCAACTTCTTCAATACTGTATTGTTCCCAGAGCCCGCCACTATCTCTAAAGGTACTTAGGCCACTTTCTGCACTGATGCCGGCTCCTGATAAAACGACTATTTTTTTCATTGTATCGAATATTATTCCATTAGTTAATTTGAGTTACTATTATGGTCCCAAAGATATTTAAATTCGGGAAGTTCAGATTTATATGTCAATTGATACAAATTATAGAGTAACATATAATCGAGCATATTAAATTTCCCGTTATCGTGGTCATGCCATGGGCAGAAGAGTGACAAGGAGTGCCAGGGAGGGTTACTATTGAAAACAGAGTCTTCAATAGTATAATTATGAGCTCCTTCCATGGGAGCGCTGTTAAAATAGTCTTCATAAACAGAAGCAGGCAATGGATGGTCCCCCTCATAGCCGTGCAGAACAGCAGCCACCAGCGGAAGATGAGGAAAAATCAAAGTTTGTTGCAAATCAGGTCGTTTTTTTGCTATTCGGTCAGATTGTTCCACCAGCCAGTCATAGCAATTATCAGAACCTCGGCCATATTCATTAATAACGGCAGAACATGCCATTACTCCATACCATGAGAAATTGCCATTTTTATTAACAAGCAGATTATTTTGGAGCAAATCCCAAATATCTTTCCAGAAAGTGCTGTTAGACATTCCAAAATTACAATCCACACCTGACAAATAAAATCCTGCCTGTGCATGGGCATACTGCATCCATATAATATCGCCGGATTTTTGAATCAACTTTCCGGTAACCGGATTCACAATTTCCCAAACCTCTTTTCCATTTGAATCCTTATGCTGCATTGCCTTTATTAATCGGGCGGTAATATCTCCAACCTTACTTTTAATAGTATCATCCTCCACCAATTTATTAACCAGAGCAAATCCCAAATAGGATCCCCAAAGCTGATCTTGTGAAGGAGCATTTCCGATAGTACTGCTATCCCCGCAATTAGCTTTATAGTCACTCAGGATGAAGTCAACCCCATAAAGAGCGATCATGGAAGTATCAACATCATCACGAATAAAGAATCCATTCAGAGAATCCGAACCACCCCAGCACTTTTCAGCAGCAAGATCGAGCCGGTAGTAGGTGTCAAGAGCATTCTCTATTTCCTTCAATACCGAATCACCATTTTTACCGTTGATTTTCAAAAGTTTATATTCCGTGGCAAGCATCGCAATATAATGTCCTTGCCACCAAACGGCATCTGCCCATAAAGCATAACTCTTATTGTTCCGGCTAATACGAATAGATTCCATAGGAAGGTAAGAACCCCGGACAGCCGCATCTCCTTTGCAATAAATAAAATGGTTGCTTAGATTATTTCGGTAAATGCTATATTTTTCTGCATTTAATTCCGGAGATTGACCGAATCCATATAAAAGAGACAACAAGAGATAAATCGCAACCGGCAATTTCTTACTCATAGGCAAGGCAATTTATTTCAAAATCTTCAGGAATTCTACTGTCAAATCCCAACACATCTGAACAGTATCAATAAGAAGTTTTTCGTCGGGAGAATGAACTCCTCTCAAAGTTGGACCGTAGGAAACCATATCAAGAGTGGGATATTTTTCAGAGAAAAGACCGCACTCAAGGCCTGCATGAATAGCTTTCACGGCAGGTTCTTTATGAAAAACATTCTGATAAGCATTTACCAAAACCTTTAGCACTTCAGAATTGGGGTTGGGGGTCCATCCCGGATATCCATCACCGACAGATACATCAGCTCCGATCATAGAAAAGGTGGCAACCACTTTTTCAACGGCAGTTTCTTTTCTTGATTCAACAGAACTTCTCTGACTGGTAGTGATGGTTATTTTATCATCTTCCATCTTGATAGAGGCCAAATTAGTAGAAGTCTCCACAAAGTCGGGAATATCCTGCGACATTGCCAACACACCGTGAGGGCAAACATAAAGGGAATTGATAATATCAATAATTAAAAATTCCTGTAAGATCTT
>JAEWNB010000152.1 GCA_023392945.1 Bacteroidota bacterium | reverse complement strand
GAATCATTTAATGCTAAAGTAAAACTCTTTCGTGCCAATTTAAGAGGTGTTACCGACAATGCTTTTTTCTTATTCAGATTACACAATTTCTTCGCCTAATCCCCATAAAATTAACCTGACCCGAAATGCCCCTGCAAGTCTGCATGAAGTAATCCCGACCTCGGGAAGAGTCTCAGCAAATTTACCGGGCAGGATTTTATGATTAAAATTTAATTGTAAAGTAATGTCAGGATTTAAGAATTGACCTGTAAACTTATTTTTGGAGGAGTCAAGCGTTATATCTGTTTCCGAAGAATTCCTACTACCCGATCCCGCCACAGAGTGGCGTTATATTTGTAGCCAACGAATTCACAATGATCCTCCCTCGCTCCGTAGGAGCGTTATATTTGTTTAATTCACCGTGTCTCGTCCTAAAATAGGTTTACACTAAAACCAAAAAATTATGGAAGGAAAAAGTAAATATATGTCAGAATTTAAATAGTAACCTGTAAACTTTTTTTAGGACGACACACCTCGTCAATAAGATTAATGGTTCGGTGCTACGCACCTTGGTGATGTCTTGTGTTGATGTTATGCTACTGCCATTTTTTTTTGAAATGATTTACTTTTGAAAAAAAAGCAGAAAAAAACTGTCGCTTCGACAAGCTCAGCGACCGGTCCAAATAATCCACCCTTCGGCGTCTGAGCTTGTTGAAGGCAACGAAGAGTACGAAGGTTCGATTTTTTTTTGAAAATATACCGCAAATAAATTAATATTATTATTTACCGAAAAGAATAATTATTAATTTTGTGAGCTTTTATGAATGATTTTAAAGCAATATATAAAAAAAAGTAAATACTGTAACTACAAACCTCTGTTAGCAACTACATATTGGAATATAACTACAATAAAATAGGAAAAGGATTAGGGGTATAAGTAAGTTAGTAGCAAATTAAGTATAAACTTGTGAAAATTATTAGTCTATGAAAAATGTAATTGTAACAACCACAAACTCAATAGAAAATTCAAGTATTCAAAAATATATAGAGTTATTATCAATAAATGTTGTATTAGGTACTAATTTCTTCTCCGATTTTGGTGCTTCCCTTACAGATATATTCGGAGGTTTTTCTGATACATATCAAAACAAATTGCAACGAATTTATCAAATGGCAATTTCAAACTTGAAAGAACAAGCATCTCGAATAGGGGCAAATGCAGTAATTGGTTTGAAAATAGATTTTGATGAAATATCTGGTAAAGGGAAATCAATGTTTATGGTTTCCGCTATAGGAATGGCTGTTTCTATGGATTTTGCAAGTCAAAATAAATCTCAATTAGAACATGATTCGGCAGAGATTTCTGCAAATCATTTAGAAAAAGAGATTACAAAAAGAATCGTTATAAAGCTATTATGTGAAAACGCACTTCCAACCAAAGAACAGTGGATTTATTTATTAAATAATCCCATAGATGAAATAGTACAAGATTTACTTACTGCTTATTTGGAATCATTTAAACTTCAAGAATTTGAATTAAGTGAAAAGCAAAAATTATTACAAGATAATTTTGTTGAATATCTTAAACAAATAAATCGAGAAGTTGCAACTAACACGTTATATTCAAATATTACTACAGATTTTAAAAAGATATGGGATTTATTGAATAAAACTGACTTATTTTCACCTAAAAAAGTAGTTGAGCTTATTGAAAATAATAATCTGAGAATTGGAGTTAAATGTTTACCAATACAAAAAAGTTTTTACACTAAAGACGATCTGACTTTAATGAAAAAAATAATTAATAAATTGAACAGTCTTCCAGATAAAGGAAAAATTGAAATTACTAAGGATGGACTATTGTCAAAAGAAAAAGAAAGATTTATCTGTCAAAATGGACATAAAAACAATGTTAAAGATATGTTTTGCTCAAATGAGAGCTGTGGTGTAGATATTAAAGGTTTAACAAGTGAAGATTATCAACTTATTGATCATTTCAAGCTAAAAGTTGATGCATTAGATTTTCTTATAAATAATAAATAATCTACCCCTAACATTATGTATAAAATATTGTTGTGCATGTGGTTAATCAAAGTTCCTGTTCCGCATAGGCGTTTGTGTAGGCAGATAGTGACACAGACCTCAATCCCCAACGTTTCATACACGCAACTGTTCCCAACAAGTGTGAAAAACAGACACTACAGAGAAATTGCTACTTAAACACTGAAGAAAAACGAAATAATGAATGGGCTATGCTTTGAGGGAAATTGTTATATTTGCCGTTAATTGAAAATAAATTGATTTTTTAAATAAATAAATGTTACAAAACGAGGCACATGCGAGGATTAAGATAAACCAACTACTAGAAGAAGCAGGTTGGAGATTCTTTGATAATCAAGAAGGAACTGCTAATATCTTGCTTGAAAACCATGTAAAAATCACTCAAAAAGAGATTGACGCTTGGGGCTATGATTATGAAAAAGTAAAATCGGGTTCGCTCGATTTTTTGCTGATTGATACCAACCATAAACTAATTTGCGTACTCGAAGCAAAAAAAGAAAGTTTTCATCCTTTGGTTGCAAAGGAGCAAGCCCGCAAATATGCAAATACTGTTGGAGCACAATTCATAATTCTTTCTAATGGGATAGTGCATTACTTGTGGGATTTGAAAAAAGGAAATCCCAGACCAATTTATAAATTTCCATCTCAAAACGAAATTGGTGCTATTAAAGAATGGAATCCTGACAGAAATACATTAGCAAACGAAACCGTTACCAATGATTATATTGTTACGGTTCAAATGCCCGACTACGCGCAAAGACCTGGTTGGAACGGCAGCATTGAGACAAGTAAGGATTTTATTTGGACGAATGGGCTTCGATTTTTAAGACCCTATCAATTGAATGCAATTTTGCATTTGCAACAGGCGGTACGAGAAGGTAAAGACCGCTTTCTTTTTGAAATGGCAACAGGAACAGGAAAAACCCTTGTTGCTGCTGCGGTTATTCGTTTGTTTTTAAGGACAAAAAACGCAAGAAAAGTTTTATTTCTTGTGGATAGGTTGGAACTTGAAACCCAGGCGTGGAAATCGTTTACCAATTACTTAAAACCCGATTATACAACCTACATTTATAAAGAAAATAAAAGCGATTGGCGAAAAGCAGATATTGTAGTCACCACCATTCAATCGCTCATGTTCGATAATAAATACCGCAGCCAGTTTTTGCCGACAGATTTTGATTTAATTATTTCCGACGAATCACACCGCTCTATTTCCGGCAATGCAAGAGCCGTTTTTGAATATTTTCATGGCTACAAGTTAGGATTAACTGCAACCCCAAAAGACTATTTGAAAGGTGTTGATCTTAAAAAAATAAAAGAAAACGACCCTCGTGAGATTGAAAGAAGAATGTTAAGAGACACTTATGCAACCTTTGGCTGTGAGGGTGGCGATGCTACTTTCCGCTATTCGTTGATTGATGGGGTAAAAGATGGATATCTGGTCAATCCTCGTGTGCTGGATGCTCGAACAGAAATCACCACGCAATTGCTTTCCGATGAAGGCTATGCCGTTGCCATCATGTCAGAAGGTGAGGAAGAAACGGAAACGTTTGTTTCACGAGATTTTGAACACAAATTCTTTTCGGAGAAAACCAATCGGGTATTTTGTCAAACCTTTCTGGAAAATGCCTTGCGTGATCCGATTACCAAAGAGATTGGCAAAACAATCATCTTTGCGGTGAGTCAAAACCATGCCAGAAAACTTACCGAAATATTGAACGAATTTGCAGAGCAGCTTTTTCCCAATAAATACAACTCCGATTTCGCTTTACAAGTTACCTCACAGGTTGATGATGCACAGCAGATGACCATTAACTTCGCCAACAATAATTTAAATGATAAAACAACCTGGTTAGAGGGCTACAACTCCAGTAAAACACGCGTCTGTGTTACAGTTGGCATGATGACAACCGGATACGATTGCACCGATTTGTTGAACCTTTGCATGATGCGCCCTATTTTTAGTCCTTCCGACTTCGTGCAAATAAAAGGTCGTGGAACTCGCAAAAACACCTTTGAATTCAAGCATAAAAACGAATTGGGAGAGGAAGAACAGGTAAAACATGAAAAAGAATTTTTCAAACTCTTTGACTTTTTTGCCAATTGCGAATATTTTGAAGAAAAATTTGATTACGATGAAAAATTAAAACTACCCCAACCCCCAATTGGAGTGGGTGGCGGTGGCGGTGGTGGTATTGACCAATTCACCAGTTACAGACCAGATCCCTTGGCGATTTTAAAAGAGCAAGAAATAGGATACGAAGGAATGAAAATTGATCGTATGCTCTTTAAAAAATTCGAAGACCGCATTGTAATGGACGATATCATTAAAAAGAATGTTGAACTTGGCAACTGGGAACAGGTAGTATCCCATATTCAAAACGAAATTTTCGATAAACCTGAAGAATATTTTAACCTTGAGAAATTGCGGAAAGCTGCAAAAATTGACCGTAAAATTTCCATAAGGGAAGTGGTAGAAAAGATATTTGGCATTATTCCTAAATTCAAATCCAAAGACGAATTACTGGAAGAAGAATTCGACAAATTCATTTCCATTTATCCCCCCGAAGAAGATGTAAATATACGGGCTTTAAAATATTTCTTCAAAGCATACATTGTAGATGGTGAAATACGTAAAATCATTGCAACCAAAGATTTCCATGCATTACAAACAAATGCAACGCTACCCATTTCACAATTCATAGAAGTTGCCCCCAAATACAGAGAAATGATTCCCCTCTATATTAAAGATTATATTAACCTCGATAGATTTGCTGCCTGATGTCGGATAAATTTCTCAATAAATATCGAATACCATCTGCACGATTGCAAAATTGGGATTATGCTTCCAATTCCCTCTATTTCATCACAATTTGCACCGCCCATCGTGAATATTATTTTGGGGAAATTGTAAACCAAAAAATGGTATTGAATGAAATTGGTAAAATTGCAGAAACCGAATGGTTAAAAACATTTCAAATGCGACAGGATATGAATTTATTTATGGGTGAATTTGTCATTATGCCCAATCATTTTCATGCCATTATAGGCATTGGTGATAATGAATTTAATACCCAACGCCATACGCAAAACGGGACGGAAAATCGTAGAGACGCAATGCATTGCGTCTCTACAATCAACCAAATCAACCAAATCAACCAAATCAACCAAATCAACCAAATCAACCAAATCAACCAAATCAACCAAATCAACCAAATCAACCAAATCAACCAAATCAACCAAATTAACCAACCCAACCAAACCATCAACCCCACAATCCCACCAATCCCATCCGACCAAATCAAAAACAAATTTGGGCCACAACGCAAAAATTTGGCATCCATTATACGTGGTTTTAAAATTGGGGTGACCAAAAATGCAAAAACAATCCATGCAGATTTTGCATGGCAATCGCGATTTTACGATCATATTATCCGAAACCACAAATCGTTCCAACGGATTTCAAATTATATAATCAACAACCCGTCGAATTGGGCGGACGATAAATATGGGGACAAAATTGAAAAAATAAAATACAAACCAAACCAATGTTAGATACCAACACAAAAAAAAGAATTGACGATTGCCGGGATATTTTGGTAGGTAAATTGCCTGATCCGAAAGCCCAAATTGAACAAATTACCATTGCGTTAATTTACAAATTCATGGATGACATGGACAAGGAAGCGATGGATTTAGGGGCAAAAGCCAAGTTCTTTTCCGGCAATTATGAAAAATATAGTTGGGACAATCTCTTCGACACTAAGGTGACAGCACACGAAATGCTGACTTTATATTCCGATGCCATTGCAAGCATGGATAAAAATCCCAATATTCCCCAACTATTCCGTGATATTTTTAAAAACGCCTTTTTACCTTATCGAGATCCTGAAACATTAAAATTGTTTCTGAAAACTATTGGCGAATTTAAATACACCCACAGCGAAAAATTAGGCGATGCTTTTGAATATTTGCTTTCCGTAATGGGGTCGCAAGGAGATGCTGGACAATTTCGCACCCCAAGGCATATAATTGATTTTTTGGTCGCAGTAGTTGATCCGCAAAAAACCGATTCCATTTTAGATCCGGCATGTGGAACCGCGGGATTTTTGATTTCGGCATTTAAACATATTATGCGTGGTTCGAATGATAGAGACGCAATGCATTGCGTCTCTACAATAACGCCCGACGAACGCCGCCGTATCATTTCCAATTTTACCGGTTACGACATTTCGCCCGACATGGTACGTCTATCCTTGGTTAATTTGTATTTACACGGCTTTTCCGATCCGCACATTTGGGAATACGACACGCTAAGCAGTGAAGAACGATGGAACGAAACCGCTGATGTAATCCTTGCCAATCCCCCATTTATGAGTCCAAAAGGCGGCATACGTCCACATAAAAAATTCTCTATAAGCAGCAGCCGAAGCGAAGTCTTATTTGTTGATTATATTGCAGAACACCTTAATCCCAAAGGCAAAGCAGGTATTATTGTTCCCGAAGGAGTCATATTCCAAAGCGGCACAGCTTACAAAGATTTGCGAAAAATGCTGGTCGAAAATTACCTCTATGCCGTAGTAAGTCTCCCCGCGGGAGTTTTTAACCCCTATAGCGGTGTTAAAACCTCCATCCTCTTAATGGATAAAGAACTGGCCAAAACCAACGAAGAAATTCTATTTGTAAAAATCGACAACGACGGCTACAGTTTAGGTGCCCAACGCAACCCCATAAAAGGCGGACAATTGGACGAGGCCATCAAAATCATTCGGCAATTTCGTAACAACCAAACCCTGAAATTTGGGAATGCCCAACCCGTCGTTGGTGGGACCGTAGATGACGAACCCATTATTGATAAATCCGTCGTTGATGGGACCGTTGATGGCGAACCCATCGTTGATAAATCCGTCGTTGATGAGTATCCACCCCAGCAACTCCATATTGTAATGTAAAATAGAGGAGTTTATTTTTGCAAAAAAAATAAAGATGGGAAATAACCAAAGTATGATGTTTGAATATGTAGAACAATGGCAACAAACAAATTTAACGAAGAAACAATTTGCAGAAGAGCATCAATTATCGGTCTATTCATTTCGATACTGGTGTAATATGTACAAACAGACCCACGATAATTCTTTAAGTGAAGAAGATTTCATAGAGATTCATCCTAAAAACATGGGTTGCCCAAAAGTTCGACAAGCACAGATAGAAATGACTTTAGCGAACGGGGTTCAAATTAAAATTTATTGAAAAGATGTTATTATTTAGCAGCAATGTACATTATTATATCTGTACAAGAGCGGTTGATATTCGAAATAGTTTTGATGGTTTAGCGGGAATCGTGCGGAATTTTATGCAAAAAAATCCGATAACGGGAGGCGTATTCATCTTTATCAATAAAAGAAGAAGCCATATAAAGCTTTTATATTGGGATGGAGATGGTTTTGCCTTGTATTATAAGCGATTGGAAAAAGGAGTATATCCATATCGTACTATAGTTCAAGAGCCCTCCGAAGAAATGACAAGAGAGGAGGTAATAATGCTTTTAGAAGGACTTTCTTATCAGGATATGAAGAAAGGAAAACGGTTTAAAATAAATTGATTTTTTGTGATTATCTATATTGAAAAAGCTTGATATATAAGGATTTTTCGTATATTTGTCACATGAGAAAAGCAGAAAACAGAACAGAGAATAATTTGATTTTCGATTCCGAAAGTGAAAAAAACATTTCGGAAAAAGATCGGATTATTTCTCAACTCTTATTAAAAAATGAAGAGCTCTCCTCTGCAATGAAAGAGCTGGTTATAGATAAAGAAAATTTAATTAATCACAATGAAGAACTATCTGGAAAGAATGAAGAACTATCCGGAAAGAATGAAGAACTATCTGGAAAAAATGAAGAACTATCTGGAAAAAATGAAGAACTATCCGAAAAGAATGAAGAACTATCCGAAAAGAATGAAGAATTGACAATCAAGAATGAATATTATGTCTATCAGATAGCACAGTTAAAGAGGATGCTTTTCGGCAGTAAGCGAGAACGTTTTGTTAGTAATGAAAATCCGGAACAGTTGACCATCCCGTTTGAAGTTGAAGCAGAAAAGGTAAAAGAGTATATAGAATCGGAAAAAGAGAAAATCACTTATGAACGCAGTAAAGAGAGAAAGCAGCATTCCGGAAGAGAAAAATTGCCGGAACATTTACCTGTAGAAGAAATTATTCTTGAACCGGAAGAAGATACCAATGGAATGACTTATATCGGAGATGAAATTACCGAAGAATTGGAATACAAACCCGCCATTTTCTATAAGAAACGTTATATTCGTCGCAAATATATTACCCAAGAAGATGAATGTGGTATTCAACGCCAAGTGATTGCAGAATTACAACGTCCTATAGCCAAATGTATGGCAGGAAGTAATTTATTATCTGAGATTGTGATAAACAAATTTGTGGATCATCTGCCGATTTATCGTCAATTGCAGCGATTTATCAGAGAAGATATACATATTAAATCTTCCACCATGGAATCATGGCTAAAGTTGACCTCTCAACTGCTCCGACCATTGTATGGGGTGTTAAAAGCATACGTTTTAGAAACAGGTTATTTACAAGTTGATGAATCGCCCATACCGGTCTTGGACAGGGATAAACCCGGCGCAACGCATCGGGGCTATATGTGGGTATATCATTCGGTGATGCAAGGTGCACTCTTTTTCGAATACAATAAGGGACGTGGACAAGAGGCTCCTAAAAAGAATTTGACAAATTTTAAAGGCTACCTGCAAACAGATGGATATGTGGTTTATGATCACTATAATCATCATCAGAATATTACCCATTTAAGTTGTTGGGCACATGCCCGCCGATATTTTGAAAAAGCACTGGGTAATGACAAAGTTCTTGCAACTACAGTCTTATTGCTGATCCAAGAATTATATGCCATAGAGCAAAAAGCTCGGGATGAAAATCTTTCTAATGTAGCCTTGTATGAACTTCGGCTTAATGAAGCCCTGCCCGTATTGAATAAAATAGGAAAATATATTGCAGAAAACAAAAAAAAAGTGCTTCCCAAAAGTCCGATAGGAAAAGCTTTTGCTTATTGCCTTGAAAGATGGGATTCCTTACTCAATTATTTAAAGGACGGCTATTTGTTAATTGACAATAATCTTATAGAAAATGCCATTCGGCCTTTAGCATTGGGGAGAAAAAACTATCTGTTTGCCGGCTCTCATGACGCAGCAGAAGATATTGCCATGTATTACAGCTTTTTTGCTACCTGTAAAAAACATGACCTCAATCCTAAAAAATGGTTGGTTTATGTCATTGAACATATTAACGACTACAAAATCTCTGAACTTCATAATTTACTTCCTCAATTCTTTGACAAATCTTTATTGGATTAATTTCCAATATGGAGTTGGTGGGGTGGATACGTTGATGAGATCGTTGATGGCGGAATTAACGTTGACGAATCCGTTATTGACGAACCCGTAGAGACGCAATGCATTGCGTCTCTACAAAAAAACATCATTGCGTCCCAACAACAACCCATCATTGCGTCACAACCATCCATTACCACCCCAACCATCATCGCACCCCAACCACAAATAAACATCGCATCCGAACCACAAATAACCATAGCACCCCAACAACAAACAACCATCGCCCAAACCGTTCCCAAATCAGAAATTGCCAAAAACGGGGATTATAATTTGAGCGGAAGCAGATATATCGTTATTGATTCTTTTAATTCCGAATTTGAAAAGGTAAAATTAGAGGATGTTCTAGAATATGAACAACCAACCAATTATATTGTGGAAAGTGAAGATTATAATGACTTATTTAAAACTCCTGTGTTAACAGCAGGGAAGTCATTTATACTTGGTTATACAAACGAGGAGAATGGCATTTATAATAATCCCCTTCCTGTTATAATTTTTGATGATTTTACAACAGCTACTCAATATGTAAATTTCCGTTTTAAGGTTAAGTCTTCCGCTATGAAAATCTTAAAAGCAAATAATGAAAGGGCGAATATTACTTTTCTCTATTACTTGATGCAACATATTAAATTTGATAGTTCTGACCATAAAAGATATTGGATTTCTCAATATTCACAAATCCAAATCCCCCTTCCCCCAATCTCCATCCAAGAAGAAATAGTAGCTGAAATAGAAACCTACCAAAAAATAATTGATGGGGCAAAAATGATAGTCGAAAACTACAAACCCAAAATTGATATTGACGCAAAATGGGAAATGGTGGAGCTGGGAGAGGTTTGCGATGTTAAATCTGGCGGCACACCTGATAGGGAAAATCCAAAATATTGGAATGGAAATATTCCATATATAAAAACAGGGCAAATTTTTTTCAATTATATTTTTGAAGCTGACGAATTCATTTCTCAAGAAGGTTTAGAAAATTCGTCTGCAAGAATAATTCCTTCTGACACTATCTTAATGGCAATGTATGGTCAAGGAGTGACAAGAGGAAGGGTAGCAATATTAAAAATTAATGCAGCAATTAATCAAGCTGTTTCGGCAATTTTACCTGATAATAAAAAATTGGATATTCAATTTTTGTTTTACCAATTACAAGGTTTGTATGAACATTTAAGAAAAATAAGTGATGCCAGAGGCGGAAACCAAAGTAATCTTAACTCTAAGCTAATAAAAGAATTGAAAATCTCTATTCCCACGATAAATATTCAGCGCCAAATCGTTTCCCGCATTGAAAAAGAACAGGAATTGGTTAATGCAAACAAACAATTAATAGAAATTTTCGAACAAAAAATAAAGGATAGAATTGCAAAGGTTTGGGGTGAATAGACGATAATTGGCATTGTAGAGACGCCCAATTTGGGCGTCTCTACGACGGGGAATATTGGATAGATGTGGAATAGACGCCCAAATTGGGCGTCTGTACACGGGGAATGTGGATAAACACAAAATAAAATCATGATATACGTTGCACTTTTTAGAGGTATCAATGTGGGTGGTAAAAACAAAGTCGATATGAAGAAATTGGCGACCACCTTTGAAATGCTTGGATTTAAGAATGTTGTCACCTATATTAATTCGGGAAATGTGGTTTTTGAAGAACCCTCCAAAGAAATAGCTATAATGGCGGCTGAAATTGAAAAAGCGATTAAGCAAGATTTTCAATTGGAGATTAAAGTACTGATACGCGACCTGGAGAATTTTGACAATCTGTGTCGGAAAATACCTGCCGGATGGTTGAAAAATGATAAGATGAGAACAGATGTGATGTTTTTATGGGAAGAATATGATACTCCCGATGTCATAAAGCTCTTGCCAATCAATCCGGTAGATAAGGTACTGTATATACCCGGAGCCATAGTGTGGAACCTGGAAGGTGAAAACTACAACCAAAGTGGGATCATGAAACTGATCGGAACGAAATTGTATAAGAATATTACAATCAGAAATGTCAATACGGTTCGTAAACTTCATGAAATAATGACTAATCAGAATAAACTATCATAACAAACCGCAGCCACTTTTTAATTAAGAAAACGTATCTTTGCTGAAATTTTACTGTCACGACCGATGGAAAACGATTACAATCTTGAGAAGAATAAATTTTTTATCTCCCTTTCAAAATCTTTCATTATAGTATTACTCATCTGGCTTGCCTTTGTTGTAAACGATGTTTTTTCTCTGCAATTTTATGAATATGGTCTCAGACCCAGAACCCTGAAAGGATTAATCGGGATTTTCACCATGCCTTTCCTCCACGGTGATTATACTCATCTTGTCTCCAATTCATTACCGTTATTTTTGCTCTCCTTCGGAATCTTTTATTTTTTTGAAGGAAAAGCCTTGTCCATCCTGCTGATGACCTGGATTAGCAGTGGCATTCTCACTTGGGTAATCGGAGAGGGTGGTCTCCATATCGGAGCCAGTGGAATAGTCTATGCCCTTGCCTTTTTCATGGTAACTATCTCCTTGATTAAGATGGAAACCAAATTGCTTGCCTACACCCTCATTATCATTTTCTTATACGGAAGCCTCGTCTGGGGGTTCTTTCCCGTACTATTTCCCGGAAAGCAGATCTCTTGGGAAGGACATCTTGCAGGAGCCATCACCGGCATCATCCTTGCCGTCTTCTACAGACACGATGGTCCTCGCAAAAAAGAGTACTTTTTGGATGAAAAAGAAGAAGAAATGGAGGATGAATTGTCCGAAGAAGATAAATATTGGGAAGAAAATCCCAAGAGCGACTGATACGTGCCATATCTTCCAACTCTTTTTTTGAAAATAAATTTCGTTTTCAAAAAAGTCCCGTATATTTGCCCATCTAATTAAATCCCTCAGGATGGAAAATGAGTTGCTAAATTCCGGTAATGCTAACCAACGCATTAAAGAAGAGATGAAAACGCTCTCCGACCAGATCAATTTTCATAATTATCAATATTACATATTAGACAATCCCACTATCAGCGATTATGATTTTGATTTACTGCTGGAAAAGCTCATAGCCCTTGAAAAACAATATCCCGAACTGATTCTCCCGGAAAGTCCAACACATAGAGTAGGAGGGACGGTAACTAAAAATTTTAAGACGGTGAAACACCGTTATCCGATGCTATCCTTGGGAAACACATACTCCACTCAGGAGCTGACCGAATTCGACAACCGTATTCACTCCCTTGTTCATGAACCGGTAGAATATGTGTGTGAACTTAAATATGACGGAGTTGCCATCAGCCTCCTTTACGAAAACGGTCTGCTGGTTCAGGCTCTTACAAGAGGCGATGGCCTTCAGGGCGATGATGTTACTGCCAATGTAAAAACCATTAAGTCCATCCCCTTGAAATTGCAAGGCCAGTATCCCTCCCGCTTTGAAGTCAGGGGCGAAATCATCCTATCTCACCAACAGTTTGAGACCCTCAATCGTGAAAGAGAAGAGATTGGAGAAGCGCCCTTTGCCAACCCACGCAATGCTGCTTCCGGAAGCCTCAAACTTCAGGAATCGACCGAAGTGGCCAAACGCGGCCTCGATAGCAGACTCTATTTTCTGATCGGAGAGAATTTGCCCTCTCAACATCATTATGACCGACTTAAATTACTCGCCCAATGGGGCTTCCGCCCGTTGGATGTCATCTCCAAAGCTTCCTCCATTCAAGAGGTCTTCGCTTTCATAAAAGAGTGGGACATCAAAAGAAAATCACTTCCCTTTGATATTGACGGAATTGTTATTAAAGTTAACTCCTTAACGCAACAGCAGCAAATCGGATTTACCGCCAAAAATCCTCGCTGGGCAATTGCATATAAATTTAAAGCAGAAAGAGTCTCCACCCAACTGCTGAGTGTCGATTTTCAGGTTGGCAGAACCGGCATCGTCACTCCTGTGGCCAATCTAAAACCCGTGCAACTCTCGGGGACTGTTGTCAAAAGAGCCACCCTCAATAACTACGACTTTATCGCAACCTATGATATCCATCAAAACGACTTCCTTTTTGTTGAAAAAGGGGGAGAGATTATTCCCAAAATTGTAGGCATTGATTTGGAAAAAAGAGAAGCAGGTTCCTCCAAAATCGGGTTCATTAGCGAATGTCCTCAATGCGGAACTACCTTAATTAAAAATGAAGGAGAAGCCGGCATCTATTGTCCCAATGAACTCCATTGTCCGCCACAAATAAAAGGAAAACTCGAGCATTTTATCTCCCGTAAAGCCATGAACATTGACTCTCTTGGTGAAGGGAAAGTCGAAATGCTCTTTGAAAAAGGGTTGGTGAAGAACATTGCTGATTTTTACAGTTTACACTATAATAATCTATTAGGACTTGAAAAGAACATTTTGGGAGAAGAGGGCAAACC
>JAEWNB010000119.1 GCA_023392945.1 Bacteroidota bacterium | reverse complement strand
ATATTTTGATTTTCAACCTCATAGACTTGTAAACTATCAATATAAAGATAATAGATGGAAGAGCTATCGACAACATGCCAACAATCATATTTAAAATATTTTTCTATTATATGACATTCTTTTCCGTCAATTTCAGTTGTTCCAATACATTTAAACCTTGTATAGGAATATAAAAAAACAGGAGGATAATTTGCAATTCTGTTGTAGTACCATTCAGCTCCGACCGGTGCAAAATTTAACGGTTGTTGGGCATGCAATCCGCTGCCAAACATAAAAAGAAGGACCAATATTAATAAAAGTTTTTTCATGTTATTCTTCCTCCATTTCTATGCAAGTTAACTTATAGGCAACATCTAAGCATCCGGATACAATCGGAGAAGTAATTTCTCCTTCTTCTATGTTTTTTGCACATAATTTTACGTTTGTTGGCGTTAAAAATTGGTACCGTAGTGGAACCGGATTCGTAAAATACATACTATCACCTTCTTCTGTTATAAAAACAGCCACTATCTTTATTCTATTTACACAATGTAATTGCTCGTATATAGGTTCTTCCAAATATTGCCATGTTCCTGTTTTTACTTCCGAACAATCACAACTATCTGTTTTTACACATCCGGAAATGCCAATCGTTAATAAAGCTGCCGAAAAGAACAGTAAAAAATATTTTTTCATAACATTCTCCTTATTCTATTATTGTTTTATGATTTTTTTTGTTACAACACCTTCATCGGTGGTGAGCTTAAGCAAGTAAATTCCTGCCGATTGATCCGACATGTCCACTACAAAATGGCTATTATTTTGAATTTCAATTTGTTTTAATACTTTCCCAATAATATTAATTACCTCAACATCTTTTATTTTTTGTTCTTGACAATCGATTGTTACCTGATTTTGAGCCGGATTGGGATAAATAGAAATATCATTGAATATATCTTCAAAAGACATCACGGAGGTTTCCAAATAACATCCAAAAGTATAAAAATAAGGACAAGGAGGATTATAAAAAAGAGTTGTATCATTATGGCAAAATAAACCTAAATGATAGTTGTCTCCATTTAGTTCTTCGTAAGTTACCAAAGGATTAAACAGTCCCTGCCAGTCAATACTTCCGATTCCATCCACCCAAATATCCCATATGGCGGAATAATTTTCGATCGAAGGTATAAATGGGTCCAGTGTCCATTTATGCCTTATTTCTCCGTTTGCCAATCTGATTGTATCTATAGCGGTGACAACTTTATGATGTTGTGTCGCTTCGAATATATCTTCAAAATAGTAAAACATGGTATCCCCCACTTCCAAATTGAAATCATACAGAAGGATTTCTTCATTATTTCTATCGGGAAATAAAAAGTATATTCTTTTATTTTCTTCCCGAAAAGCACACCAGGTACTCCCGGTATCTTCATCCGTATATATCATAGAATAGTTTATTCCATTGATAATGGTATCATTTTCGCTAATTTCAGAAATACTATATATGCGAGTTGGTGTCGTAAAACAATTTTCAAAAAAGGTTACCCATTTTGCATTATTAGTCGGGAAGGGGACATAATTGCTATTTTGTCCGTACAATGTTAATACGGATAGAAAAAACAAAAGCGAAATCATTATCTTTTTCATAAGCAAGTATTTAAAAATTTTACAATCTATTCTATTTCTGTAAAAACAGAAAATCTTTTTCGGCGTAAAGATAATAAAAAATAATATCCTCAGTCATATTTAAAAATTTTAGGAACAAATTAGAAATGAGCACTATGGTTGTATGAAAAAGAGAATTTGTCAATTTAGTACTTCCCCTTTCTTTAGTCAACTGCTTCTCTTTTTTAAGCTAATTTTTTTTATTTGTTCCCTTTCCCGAAAGAGATGTCGGACAAAGCTTTTTTAAGGAATGTTTCGGTAGTTTTGGCTTCTTCGCGTAAGAGGGGGAGACGCATAGTGCCGAATTCGCCGAGCTGGTGTCACTTAAACCGTCTTTGAGCAAGGCCGCCAATTCATCCACAAAATTGCCTTTCCAGGGAGTGTTGTTTTGATATAATTTTATCTATTCAGATTGCGCAAGTGCAGCAGAAAATTTTAACCCAACTTTCACACCCTAAATTACGTTTTTATTGTTGTGCAACAAGTTTGGGGTTGGTTGGGATGATGTTGTGTCCTACAAATTTTTCGTTTTTTAAATGGGTGATGTTTCAATCCGAGGGCATCATAAATTTCAATGGCTTGCTTGCTCGGACAACAGCATTGACGCAATTCCACTTTATCGCCAAGAGCATTAAGGGCTTCTGTGGTTACCAATTTTTGTGTTGACATACGTTTAGTGATCTCTGTCCAATAACATCGTATGTCTTTTTTTTTCAATTGATAACGAATAGTATTGACGACCCAATAGGATAACAATCCAAAGAAAAGGTGTGCATCTGATCGGTCGTCTGTCTGATGAAATATCGGGCGAAGATTGAGGTCGGTTTTCAATTGACGATTGGTGGTCTCTATTTCACGTATCAAATTGTAATATTTCCACGTAACTTCTTCATTGAATGTACGAATATTGGTTCTTAAAAAATAAATTCCGAAATTACCATCCTGATTTGATAAGTCTTTGATATCACATTTTATCTCTTTCATTTTTTCCGTAGAATCGTTATCTTTCACATATTCAATATGATAGTTCTTCGCTATAGAAGGATAACGTTCAATGGCTCGACCTACTCGTTCTACGACTTTTTCATATTTTTTTGTTCCGCCTTTTTTGGTAATGGATTCATTAACTTTCTCCAACTCCTCTTCGAATCGCTCTTTCCATTGACGATTCATCGAAGCCTCTGTCATCGCTTTTGATGGGGAATTGACTTCAAGATAATAATCGTCATCATCAGAGGTATGTACCTGACGCAGTTTTATTTCCTGTTTGCGAGCATCCAAAACCGTTACGGTATTCGTGGTTTCATCAACAGTATAATCCTTTAATTTTGTGCGAGATACGCAAAGATAGTTGAAACCTTTCTCTTTGATCATTTTGAGATTATCCTCCGTTGAAATGCCGGCATCTATCACGACAAGCGTTTTTTTGTTGCAAACCGGACTGCGAAGTGCTAATGTCTCAATCATTTGCGGAAGTGATTTAGGGTCTGACATATTCCCTTCAAGAATTTCTGAGTAGCGAATAAAGCCTTCTTTATTGATACACAATGCCAAAACAAGTAATTTGCAGTCGGAGCGTTTCTCTTTGCTGCGCCCGAATTTTGCTTTTTTGCTATTTGCCTTCCGCCCTTCAAAATAAAAATTGGTAAGGTCGAAAAGCATAATTCTATTCTCTAAATTAAAGAGATGGTCGGTCTTGGAACAAAGATAATTTTCTATCTCTGTTTTGATGGAATACAAGTCATCGGTTACTTTATACAGGGCATTCAGTCCCGGAGTCCAGCCGACTTCATCGCTACACAATTCGCTCGCTGCCGAGTTATTAAGCATAGTATGATAGGATGAAAGTTCTGATTGTGAATATATTGTACGTACAATTAAATGAGAGATGGTCGTCCGTATTTTGTTTTCTGTCCAACCTTTTGAGCGTAGAAAATCGGCAAAACCGAGTTTGTCAATGGTTTGTTTGCACAACCACTCGGCACCCACTTCGCGGACTTCGGTATGTTTTACCGTGTTAATATCAATATAGTTTTTCGCTTCTTTTTTTGCCTCTTTTTCTTGATGATTAAATCGGTCTATTCCGCCTTCTTTGATCATACGTTGCCAATATTCTTCACTTTTATTACGCTCAAATTCAGATAGTTGGTCTAATAGTGATGTAAACAATTGGGGCGTATTACGATTCTTAAAACGGTCGGTTAAGGCATTTGCTATTTTGAACATCTGTTTTGGCAGGAGATCCGGCTCAAATCCCACGTTAAGGATGATGATGGAATGTACATTTCCGCGTATATCGCGATACGACTCCTTAAAACGATAATAAGGAGCCTCCCGACCTAACGCCGCATTGAACCGTGTCTGAACATTTACGTGCATGGCGGCAAAAGTACAATGTTTAATTTTACTGAAGGTGTCCTACATTTTGAATTTCAGTTCCCTTTAACATTAATACATGTTGATTATCAACCTGTTGAAAATTGAGTAGGATTCAAATACCCCCCAAAATTTATTGAAAAATTTTTTAGGGGGTGAAAGTTGGGTT
>JAEWNB010000009.1 GCA_023392945.1 Bacteroidota bacterium | reverse complement strand
CTACATTTTGAATTTCAGTTCCCTTTAACATTAATACATGTTGATTATCAACCTGTTGAAAATTGAGTAGGATTCAAATACCCCCCAAAATTTATTGAAAAATTTTTTAGGGGGTGAAAGTTGGGTTAATACTAATAGAACAAAATTTTAATACTAATAGAAATAAATTTTAAACTAATGAAAATATATTTTAATACTAATATAAATTTATTTTAAACTAATATAAATTTGATTTAATACTAATGTAAATTTTGCCGCGACCTGTCGCAATTCTACTATCATCTTTTCAAGCTATTTTTCATTACAATTTGGGGTTAAAAGGATACGGGAACACGTTAGCATCCGGAAATTTATTCCCGGAGAGTGTCATTTTGGTATTTTTTTAATTTCAAGCGTATGAAATTTTCCAAACATAAGACCCTCTCAAAACCACACTACACCCCCCTTAAGAGAGAACCAGAAAGGTTCATTTTTTAGTAAATGAGTTGTTTTTGAAATGATTCACAATAATGAGAAAAATATTTTTTATTCAAACGAAATATTTATACTATTGTGAGCTTATATGAAAGAATTTAAATCAGTTTATAATAAAAGTAAATCATGTGTTTAAAATCCGGAATTAGCGTCTATATATTAAAAGATAACTCAAAAAAAGGAAGAAAGAATGACCAGTATATGAGAGTTCTGCTTCGGGATAAGAAAACTGAAATCAAACAATTGACGACTTATTAAAAGAAAGCCAAACCAATAAAATTTGTATTTTTGTAGAATAAAAACAATTGAATGGAAATATTGACAGACATATATTTAGGTGACAGCAAGGATAAATTAAAACTGCTTTCTGACAATTCAGTTGACTTAATTGTAACATCACCACCTTATGCAGACCAAAGGAAAAGTACTTATGGTGGAATTCATCCGGATAAATACGTTGAATGGTTTTTGCCAATTTCTAAGCAGTTGCTACGAGTTTTGAAACCAACAGGGACTTTCATATTGAATATTAAGGAGAAAGTTGTTGAAGGAGAACGCAGTACTTATGTGATGGAATTAATTTTGGCAATGAGAAAACAAGGTTGGCTTTGGACAGAAGAGTTTATTTGGCACAAAAAAAACTCTTATCCAGGAAAATGGCCAAATCGTTTTCGTGATTCTTGGGAAAGACTTCTTCAATTTAACAAGGACAAAAAATTCAATATGTACCAAGAAGAGGTAATGGTTCCAATGGGTGATTGGGCAAAAAATAGACTAAAAAATCTTTCTGAAATAGACAAGAGAAGAGATAACTCAAAAGTTGGTAGTGGATTTGGAAAAAACATTTCAAATTGGTTGGACAGAGATAGAGCATATCCAACTAATGTTTTGCATCTTGCAACAGAATGCAACAATAAAAATCATAGTGCAGCTTTTCCAGAAGAACTACCAGAATGGTTTATAAAACTATTTACTAAACAAAATGATACAGTCCTTGATCCTTTTATGGGTTCCGGTACAACTTTAATTGTTGCAAGTAGAATGAGACGCAATTCTATCGGAATTGACATTGTGCCAGAATATTACGAAATGGTTAGAAAGCAATTACAACCAGCTGAACTTTATTTATTAGAATCAAAAGCAAAATATGAAAAAACTAAACCTTAAAGACGTATCACAGTACGTTGAGAACAATATTGGCACTTTTCACGAAAAACGTATTCAGAGCCTTGATAGTTTAAAACTTTCACAAGTTCTTAAAAGAAAAAATCCATATTTGTTCAAAGCAAAATACGTTCTGACAGCTGAGAAAATTATTCGTGGAATTGTTGATGCGCATATTTCATCAAGCGAAGAAGGGATTTTTGGAGATTGGCTTGAAGGGCTGGCTATTTACATCAATGAGAAAGTTTATGGCGGTAAAAAATCTGGAATACTTGGTATTGACCTTGAATTTGACAAGGATGGAATTCGCTACATTGTGAATATAAAATCTGGCCCCAATTGGGGAAATAGTTCTCAAATAGCAAAAATGGTTTCAGATTTCAAGACTGCAAAAAAGACATTGAGAACAAGTAATTCTAAACTAAATATAGTTGCAGTAAATGGGTGCTGTTATGGGAGAGACAATCAACCGGATAAAGGGGATTATTTTAAATATTGTGGTCAAAGTTTTTGGGAGTTTATTTCTGGTAACAAAAATTTATATACTGAAATAATTGAACCTCTAGGATATAAAGCAAAAGAAAAAAATGACAATTTTCTAAAATCATACTCACAAATGATAAACAAATTTACAAGAGAGTTTGCGAATGAGTTTTGTAAAGACAACGGAGAAATTGATTGGGAAAAATTGGTTCGTTATAATTCATCGACAATTGAAGAAAAGAAGAAAAAATAAGGTCCGAAAGCATAATAAAACCGACGGGTAGTGCAAATTTGAAGGGCTTTACATCTAGTATTCTTTTAAATTGTTATTATTTTTGTGTCGCCTTATGATAAGGGAACACGTAAGCATCCGGAAACTTATTCCCGGAGAGTGTCATTTTAGTATATTTCAAATCTTATGGCTGATAAAATATGATTTCCAGACCAAGCTAGTTAAGTCACTCAGAAATTGAGATGTTTCCGCTCGGCAAAGCATAACGAATGGAGGTCCCTGAATAATAAAACTAAATAATTGAAATGATTTTCACTAATAAATGGTATTTTTGCACCCATTAAAAAAACGAATTATGAGCAAGATATTGGGAATTGGAAATGCTTTGGTAGATGTGATTGTATCTCTGGATAACGAAGATCTCTTTGAGCAGTTTAATTTGAAAAAAGGGGGCATGGAAATGATTGATGCCGAGACAAAAAGAGCATTGCACGAGGTTATTAAGGTGATGAAAAGAACACTTGCCTCCGGAGGCTCTACTTCAAACACGATCCATGGTCTTGCACATTTGGGCGCACAAACCGGCTATATTGGCAAAGTTAGCAATGATGATGCCGGCAAGTTTTTTAAAGAAGATATGGAAAGAAATCATATTACGCCCCACTTGCTTGATTCCAAAATTGATACAGGAATTGCTACTACGTTGATGACAGCAGATGCCGAGAGAACATTTGCCACCTATCTTGGGGCAGCAGCTACTATGGAAGCGGACGAGATCAATGAGGAGATATTTAAGAACTATGATTATATCCATGTGGAAGGATATCTTATTTTTAACAGAGGGCTTATTGAAAGAGTTTGCAAATTGGCAAAAAAATGCGGATTAAAGATCTCCATGGACATGGCCAGCTATAATTTAGTGGAGCAAAACAGAACATTTATTGATTCTCTTCTTGCAAACTATGTTGACATCATTTTTGCCAATGAAGAGGAGGCCAAAGCATTTACCGGAAAAGAGGAATATGAGGCTTTGGAGATATTGTCTCAATATTGTGAAACAGCGGTCGTAAAGTTAGGGCATAGAGGTTCATTGGCAAAGATAAACGGAAAAGTATCGGTCATTCCTGCAGTCAAAGCCAATTGCATTGACACCAATGGAGCCGGAGATATTTATGCTTCGGGTTTCTTATATGGTTTGATGAATGGATATTCTGCCGAAAAAGCAGGAGCACTTGCCTCAAGATTATCTGCAGAATTAGTAGAAACAGTTGGGGCAAAACTTAGTGATAAGCAATGGAGTAAAATATTATCCGAGGTCTTTTAATAATTCCAGTCTCAACATATTGAGAGCGGCAACAGCAGCTCTTTGAATCACCCGTTCTCTTCCGCCAATACCGGCAAAATGAAATTCTTTACTTGTTATTCGGGTGGTGGTGGCAACCGCAATCCAAACGGTGCCGACCGGCTTTTCGGCTGTTCCTCCTCCCGGACCTGCAATTCCTGAAACGGCAACAGCATAGTCCACATCAAGCAAATCCATGGTATTGACAGCCATGTCACAAACCACCTGTTCGCTGACAGCTCCAAATTTTTTCAAATTCAATTCCCTGACATTTAAAATCTCTCTTTTGATTTCATTTGAATAGCTGACAATAGAACCTTTAAAGAAATCAGAACAACCCGGAACGGAAGTGATGAGGTGGGAGAGATACCCTCCGGTGCAACTTTCTGCAAAAGCAAGTTTCCTTTTCAACTTATGCATCAATCCGGCAACAACCTCTTCGGGTTGGTTGTCTTCAAAAGACCAAATATAATCTCCGGCAATTATTTCGAGTTTTCTGATTTCATTTTCCATTTCTGCTTCCAGCAATTTCTTATCGGAGTTTTTCCCTGTTAACCTGAGTCTTACAATTCCGGGACGTGGAAGATAAGCTAACTTAATATATTTTGGAAGTTCAAGTTCCCAGGATTCAATGAGGTCAGAGAGGTCACTTTCTCCAATTCCGGTCATTTGAACAGTTTTGCAAATAATGGAAATGCCGGAATTAAGCGCGTTGTTTAGCCTTGGAAGGGCCTCGTTAAGCAACATATCTTTCATTTCAAAAGGAACTCCGGGCATTGAAATCAGAATTTTCCCCTCTTGCTCTATCCACAATCCGGGGGCAGTTCCGTTTAGGTTGGACAATGGTATGGAAATTTCGGGAATAAAAGCCTGTTGCCTGTTTATATCGCTGATGGGAATATGCCGGAATTCGAAAGCTTTTGTGATAAAATCCAGTGTCGGCTGATGCAATACCAAAGAGGTTTTAAAATAATCACAAATCACCTTCTTGGTGATATCATCCTTCGTGGGTCCTAATCCACCGGTAAGAATCAAAACATTTGTCTTTTGAAAACTTTCCGTGATGGTTTGCTTAATCTGTTCTTCATTGTCACCAATGGTGAAAACCTCTTCAATTTCAAAACCGGATGCAGTCAAATGTTCGCCCATAAAAGCCGCATTGGTATTTACCACCTGTCCGATGAGAAGTTCATCTCCAATATTTATGATAATCATAGCTATCTCCTTTTTTTGATTTGCAAAAGTAAGGAATTATTAGATGAATAAAATAATAAAATTGTTTATCCGTTTAGGAAATAATTAAGAACTAATAAAACTACTTTGCTACTAAAATGAATACTCATGAAAAAACTCTTACTGCTTTTACTCTTCTCTCCGCAAGCAATTTTTTCTCAGACCGATAGCTTGCAACTGCTGATGGCTTTTTACAATGTAGAAAACATCTTCGATCCTGAAGATGACTCACTTACCAATGATGACGCCTTCACTCCCGATGGTTTTAACCACTGGACCTATTACAAGTACACAAAAAAAGTTAATAATATTGCCAAAGTTTTTTTGGCAATGGACCAAGATTCGCCTCCTGCCATTATCGGGATGGCTGAAATAGAAAACAGCAAGGTACTCAAACAATTCTGTTATCGTTCCCCGCTGGCTAAATATGGTTATCGGTATGTTCATTATGATTCCCCGGATGTACGGGGCGTTGATGTTGCATTACTTTATCTTCCCGAGCGGGTAAAAATTAAATACAGTGAGCCCGTTAGGGTAGTGTTCCCATTTGAACCCACTACCAAAAACCGAGATATTCTATATGTTGTTGCCCAATTTTCAAACGGCGACTCGCTGCATATATTTATAAATCACTGGACTTCACGTTACGGAGGGTACGCGCCTACCGTTAGAAAACGCAACTACTATGCAGAACTCTTGCGCCATAAAACGGATTCCATTCTTAATATCTGTCCCAATTCCAATATAATAATTATGGGAGATTTTAATGATTATCCCACCGATGAAAGTCTTGCAGAGATATTGTCGGCAACAAATCCTGCGGATAGCTCATCTGATAGCAAACTATACAATTTAATGTTGCCGATAGCGGAAAAAAATAATATTGGAAGCCACAAACACGAAGATTTCTGGGGGTGTTTGGATCAGATTATAGTGTCAAAATCGCTGCTGAATAAGAGCAATTCCATTAAAATTAAAGATGGAGAAGCCGTTGTTTTTATGGAAGATTTTATGATTGAGCCGGATGAAAAATACGGAGGATACAAAACTTTCCGAACCTTCTTGGGACCAAGATATATTGGTGGTTTTGCCGACCACTTGCCGGTATTTGTCAGAATTAGCCTATCGGATGGCGAGTGAACGCTGTTTCATCTCTTCTTTCCATAAAATATTCCTAAGCTCATCTAATTGTGAAGTGCTAAGTTTATTTAATGGAAAATCTGGGGTTAAAAAGGGAGGAATTTTATCCGGACAGAAAATCGTCAAATTGTCAAACAATGCTTTTTCTTCAGAAAAAGGGCGGCTTTTCTCTTCCTGCTTTACGAATTGCAGCAATCTCAAGCCGTCGGCTTTTTCGTGGAAAGCTCTTTCAAATCTATAAAACTCCTTGAAATTAATACGCAACGGCTGCCAAAGATTTTTATCATTGAATTGTTGCTGTAAAAAGAGTGTGAAAGGAGTCTCAATATCCTCTTTCCAGAGCGATACTAACATATTGTAAACCTTTTCCACTTCGTCAAAATGTGAGTGATGGTAAAGGGGATAGCTTTCCCAGTTTCCTTCATCTCCCTTAATCATTGCCGGACCGGTGCCAAAAAAGACTCTTGAGGAGAATCGGGCTGCCGGAAAGACAGATTCGCAGTTCCAATTGTTGATGGGCGTCATCTTCCGTAGTTTTTGGAGCAGATAAAAATCTTCTCCGCTTTTCATAGGAGTAATGCCGCCGATTTTCTGTAATGCCCCAACTTTTATTGCCAGAGCTGAGCCAATGGCGGTGAAAGCAAAAGGGCTATGGATACGATACAGGTTTAACAACCAATTTCTCAGATAGAGCTCATAGCGCAAAATTGCTCTGTTGGCACGTTCATCTTCTGTGAGTTTATGATAATAGGGTACTGAAATCACCGGAAGAGAATCCTTGAGGGCAAAATTATCTCCCAACGACTGAAAATAATTTTCATTGAACAGAGTATCGGCATCCAGGCTGACGAGAATATCTTCAGGATTGGCAATCTGCAAAATATGATCAAAGAGTGTTTTCCTTGCCCATCCCACCCCCGATTTTTTACCTTTCCATCCTTTTCCCACGGAGGAATAATCCAGTATATTAACAGGAAATTCGCTGAAATCTTGAAATAGAGTCAATGTTTTCTGATTATCAAGGCAAACGGGGAGTTTATCCTCTTGTTGCCACCAGCAGTCGGGTTGGTTTACACATATAAAAACAGAAAAAGGGTAGTCGGTTTGTTGTTTAGCAATTGCTTTTAGGGTGGCAGGCAGAAAATCCGCCTCTTGCATGGAAGGAATGGCGATATAAAGATGAGGTTTCATCTCCTATTTCACTTTCACTATAACACTTCTTGTTTTGATGGTAGAATTTGGCTGAAAGAGCCTGCAATATTCAAACTGCAAAGTATCCAACCCTTTGCTAACACCCTGAAAAGCCCAATAGCGGTTGACTGAAGCCCCGACCACTCCGGCAGGTGCATTGTTCACAAATCTGTTCCCCACTGAGTCCACAATATTGACCGATTTTTTATTGATCCAAACCCATGAATAACCGGTTGAAGCATTTGTAACAAACTTAATTTCAAATGTTTGTCCTTTATTAATTTCAAATAAATCAGATTCAGGATCAGTTTGTGCAATATTATAATTGCTTTTACAACCCGATACGATCAGGACCAATCCCAATAAAATCAATAAGCTTATTTTACGCATCATTTTAAATTTTTATCATAATACATTTTATGCTCCTTCCAGAATATGCATAATTTCATCACTTTGACCAAGATGAGCACTATTACGAAAATTGCTCAAAAAAATAATTACAACATTCTCTTCGGGTTGATAGACCATCACATTTTGGAATCCGCGCCATAAGCCGCCGTGGTAGATCAATTTGCCGAATGCAGGATTCTCTTCCAACCTCAATCCATAGCCATACATCTCTTTAGCAATTCCTCTTCCTTTTATATAATTCTCTTTTGAAATGGCTTTTTCAAGAAGTTCCTCAGAAATAATAATTTTGTCATCAAAAAAAGCTTTTTTCCACTTCATCAACTCTTCCGGAGTGGAATAGACCCCTTTGTCTCCCAAAGTACCATTCATAAAAAACTGTTTCATTTCCTCCTTGGTTCTAAGATGGCCGACGGCAATACTCAAATACTTTCTTTGGTCCAGTTGGGTTACAAAAAAAGTCTTTGTCATACCTGCAGGCAGAAAGATATTACGCCGTACATACTCTTCAAATTTTTTACCTGTAACCTTCTCTATGATGGCCGCCAATAAGGCATAATTGGTATTTGTATATTCATATTTTTTTCCCGGAGTAAACTGTATTTCCGGCTTTTGTTCAGCCAGCACTTCAACCAGCATCTGATTAGACAATAAGACTGTCGTATCAAAATAATCAAATGGAAACTCAAAATACTCAGGTAATCCGGAGGTATGTGCCAGCATCTGATGAATGGTAATGTTCTGATAAGGCAATTCGGGATAGAATTTTCGAAGAGTATCGGTAAGTTTTATTTTCTTGTCATCCACTAACTTCAGAATAGCGGCTGCCGTAAATTGCTTGGAAAGCGAAGCCAGTTCATAAAAGGTATTATCCTGTAATTTATTAATAGCTCTTTTTTTTGCATTTTGAAGTTCATTATTGGTCCACTCTTCATATCCTTTTTTATTCTCATATAATCTGATTGTTCCAACTGTCCTTCTGATAATTACGCTGTCATTTCTTGCAATCAAAAGAGTCCCGTTCAGTTTTTCACAGATATTATCTATTAATAAATTCAACTCTCCTAATTTATAGGTATCATTAACTCCTTCAAAAATAGAATCTATCTCTTCAACAGAAATATCCGATAATAATTTAGGTGGTATTTTTGCAGGGATCTGTTGTGCAAAAGCCACCATAGTCAACAATAATATAAAACAGGTGAGCCTATACTTCATTTACAAAAATTAATGCGCAAAGGTACTACTTTTTATCATTGTTCTAATGAGTTATCATAATAATTAATAATTCCAAAGAGTGGCTCTTTTTTTCTATCTCCATATTCACATACAGAAGTATAGTAAAGACCAATATATCAAAGAAGCATATTTATCAACTCTAAAATCATTCCTTACAGCCACAGCCGCCAAAAGTTTTTCCCGAATAGGAATCGGGAGGAATACGGCTAATGGCTTTAATAATCTCACCGGCAACTTTATCTACCATTTTAAAATGTACCTCCGTCAGATCTTTGTTACGGACGATTTTTGTGTTAAGGGCATTTTCAGTTCCAATAATTTCTGAAACATCAACAGAGCCATTAATCTTACCGCTGTATTTTTCAGTACTTCTTTTAGCACAAAGCTTACTACAGCCGTCAACAGAAATAGTAGGAAACACTTTTGCAAAGTTTCTTTCTTCTTCTCCGCCTGCAAGATATAAAGGCAGACAAAGTGTTACGGTTTCAACCAGTTTAAGTTCTTCAAGAACTTTTCTTGTAGAAAGTCTTGAAATTGTTCCGCCGAGACATTCCTCGCCGCTACATGATAATATTCCAACTTTAAATTCTGACATGATATTCCTTATTAATTATTTTGGTTGATTATGTTGGCAATTTTTCCCGCGATTTCGCTTACTACAATTTCGCCACTATCTTCAAGTTGGGTAGCGGACCCAAACTTTTTTCCTTTATGTTCTTTCACCGTATCCAAAACTTTTATCTCCTTAATTACTCGACCTCCGGCAATGGAAACATTTTTGGAAGCACACATTTGGGGGCAACCGTCAACAGTAATACAGTCACAACCTTCAATTATATCGGTCACCTCTTTATCGCCGGTCACGATGCGAGCAAGACAAATTGTTTCCGCCTTTTCGGGACATAATTCCAGGACAGTTTTCAAAGCTGCCTCTCTTGCCATAAGTCCGTAAACCTTTCCGATGCCGCTGCATGGAATTACTTTTACCTTTTTATTCATTTGAGTCCCTCCACCTTTTTTTTCATTATTTCAAAATATTGGTCGAAACCTATTAAAAACTCCTTATCACTTTCAAAATCCGTTAATTCAAGTTCCGCTATCCAACCCAACTCATAAGGATTCTTGTTAATGAGTTCCGGTTTTTCGATAAGAGTATCATTTATAAGAACCACCTTGCCGCTGACCGGTGAAATCAAGTCAATGAGCATTTTTGATGATTCTATTTCGCCCACTTCCCCGAATTGTTCAATCTCCGCATCCATATCGGGCGGAGTAAAATATAAAATATCGGAAAGGTTCTGTTGAACGAAATCTGTTACCCCTATTCTTGCTCTATTGCCAATTACATAAGCCCAGCAATCATTTTCATTAAAATAGATTTCCGGATTTTTCGGAACCCTGAATAGAAATTTACCATTTTGAAATGTTTCATAATCGAAATGATATTCAACATTTGTCTGACCGGAAGTCGGAGCAGCTTTCTCTTCGGGAGTGGCAAGTTTATTCAGAATAATATCTATTAAGGCGTTTTCGTTTTCACCAAGTTTGAGGGTAGTCGTTAATTCAAGGTGATTGTTCTTAGCT
>JAEWNB010000140.1 GCA_023392945.1 Bacteroidota bacterium | reverse complement strand
CAGTTGGGATGGATTGTGACCATCATCATGTTTATTTCTCTTATGGCTGCAATGACCTTAACCCCAATGTTAAGTTCCATTATGTTGAAAAAAAATCCAAGTCGTGGAAAAGTCTTTGGAGCTATATATGCCCCGGTTGAAAGATTCTTAAACAATTTGGACCGTTGGTATTCAAACGGGCTTAAGAAAGCTTTAGCCCATCGTAAAAGAGTGATTTTATCAGCCGGTTTGTTTGTTTTAGCCAGTTTATTACTGATCATCATCATTCCGACAGAATTTTTCCCAACGCAGGATAATGCAGCACTTTCCATTAAAATCAAGCTTCCTATTGGAACTAAAATTGAAACCAGCCGTGAATTTGCTTTAGATTTGACAAAACAATTTCAAAAAGATTATCCTGAACTTAAAACATGCAATTTCTCAGTTGGACAGCCGGATGACAATAACACGTATGCATTATTACAAGATAACGGAACTCATATCATTTCATTTAATCTAAAATTCTTGCGAAAAACAGAACGGAAGAGAGGGATAACTGAACTTATCGATCAACTTCGTGGCGATTTGAATAAATACCCCGAAATTCAATCTTATAATGTATCAACAGGTATGGGAATGGGTAGCCAAAGTAGTGTTGACATTGAAGTCTATGGTTATGATTTTGCCATAACGGATAAATTTGCTTCGGAACTCAAGAGCAGAATGCTAAAAGTAAAAGGATGTACCGAAGTAAATATCAGCAGAAATGAATATATTCCCGAAATGCAGATCGATTTTGACCGCAAAAAACTTGCCGAAAACGGCTTAAATCTTACCACTGCAGGGATGTTTGTCCGTAACAGAGTTAATGGCGCTATCGCCTCTTTCTACCGTGAAGACGGAGAAGAATACAACATCAAAGTGCGGTATGCTCCGCAATTCAGAGAGAGTGTGGAAGATATTGAAAATATTCTGGTATATAATTCATCCGGAAATGGTATCAGAATTAAAGATTTGGGGACCGTGGTGGAAAGAATGGTTCCTCCTACTATTGAACGTAAAGACCGTGAACGTATCGTCACCGTATCCTGTATGGTTGGTAAAGGAGCTGCTTTAAGTGAAATTGTGGCATCCGCACAAAAAGAGCTTGACAATATGGAAACGCCTCCGGAAATCTCTTATAAAATCGGGGGAACATTTGAAGAACAGCAGGAATCATTCGGAGATTTGTTCTTGTTGATGGGATTAATTGTCATTTTGGTTTACATTGTGATGGCTTCTCAGTTCGAATCTTTTGTATATCCTTTTGTTATCATGTTCTCTATTCCTTTCGGCATCTCGGGTGTGTTACTCGGACTCGCCGCGACCGGTACTCCGCTCAATATTATGAGCTTAATCGGCTTGATTATGCTAGTGGGAATTGTGGTCAAAAATGGTATTGTGCTTATTGACTACACCATCCTTTGTCGCGAAAGAGGCATGGATGTTAAGAGTGCCGTCGTTGCTGCAGGTCGTTCCCGTCTTCGTCCTATTTTGATGACTACAGCAACTACCGTTATGGGTATGATTCCTTTGGCAATTGGTAGAGGCGAAGGTGCTGAGATGTGGAACTCTTTGGGTATGACTGTTGCTTTCGGGTTAACTATGTCCACAATCGTTACTTTAGTATTAATTCCAATTATTTATAGTACATTTGCCGACTTCGGAATCAGAAGAAAAGCAAAAAAAGCTGCTAAACTCCAAGCTATTAACAATTAATCAATATCAAATCATTATGAAAGCTGTTTTTATTTCATTTTATCAGGCATTCTACGAAGAAGTGATAGCTATATTAGACAAACAGGAAATTAGAGGATTTACTTTTTGGAATAATGTTCAAGGTCGTGGCTCTTTCACCGGAGAACCCCATTATGGCAGCCATGCATGGCCTACTATAAATTCAGCTATACTTACTTTTATTGATGATAAGAAAGTACAACCTTTGTTGGAGGAATTGCATAAACTCGATCTTTCCGCAGAACAACAGGGGTTAAGAGCCTTTATTCTCAGTGCTGAAGAGTACTCAATAAACAATAGGTAGACTTTGAGTGTTACTATAAATATTTTATAACTATTCAATGATAAAAAACCATCAAAAAACTGCAATTGTCTATCAAGAAAAAAAAATAAACTACTCCGAACTTCTACAAAATATCAATTGCTACGCCCAGGCGTATAAAAAGAATCCTACTTTTCAAAAAGTACTCATTTTTAGCGAAAATTCAATTGACTGGATTTATGCACTCTATGGCACCTTAAAAATAGGTGCCATTGCTGTTCCAATAGATGCTCAATCCACCATCAATGAACTTAAATATGTTATCAATGATTGTCAACCTGACATCATCTTCGTCTCTCCTTCCAAAAGGGAATTGGTTGATGAAGCTTTAACCGGTTTTGAGAAATCGGTCACTGTGCTGATGCCGCAGGATGTTGATTTGAGTCAGGCCGGGAATATGCCCGTTGAGGAGTTCATTCCCACCGAACGAAATAAAACCGCTTTAATCATCTATACATCCGGAACAACCGGTTCTTCTAAAGGAGTTATGCTTTCTTATGAGAATATCTATTTCAATATGGACGCGGTAAGTAAGGAAATTCCAATTTACACCGGAGAACGAAATACCATGATATTACTTCCTTTACATCACGTATTTCCTTTAGTTGGCTCTATGATGGCTCCCTTTTATACCGGGGGGACCGTCTATATGGCCGAAAATCTGAGCCCCGAGTCGATTATAAAAACCCTTAACGAAGGGAAAATCAACTTATTTATTGGGGTTCCCAGACTTTATAACGCATTGGCAAAGGGTGTCATGGACAAAATCAATGCAAAGACCATAACAAAGGTTATTTATAACCTGGCAGCTTTTATTCAGTTCAGACCTTTGTCGAATTTCTTGTTTTCTTCTGTTCATAAGAAATTTGGCGGACATCTTGAATATTTGGTTTCGGGAGGTGCTGCCCTGCCGGCTGAAACGGCAAAGATTTTTAAAACATTAGGCTTTTATATTTTGGATGGGTATGGCATGACCGAGGCCTCTCCTATGATTAGTTTTACACAGCCCGGAAAATGGAAAATCGGCTATGCCGGAATTCCTTTAGCCGGAACAGAAGTAAAATCTGAAAATGGAGAAATCTGCGTGAAAGGAGCTCATGTGATGCAGGGTTATTACAATCGACCGGAAGAGACTGCCCAAATAATACAAAATGGGTGGCTCCATACCGGTGATATTGGCTTTGTAAACCGATTTGGAATTAAACTGACCGGACGCTTAAAGGAAATTATCGTCACTTCCAATGGGAAAAATATTAATCCGGAAGAGTTGGAAATGGAATTTGTGAAAAACTCTTCTTACGTAAAGGAAGTCGGCATTTTTATGGAGGATAATATTTTGCAAGCTCTCATTATTCCCGAAATGAATGCCATCAGGACAAAATCGGTTCAGGATCTCCCCGAATTAATCAAAAAAGCAGTTGTTGACTTTAACAATTTGGTGTCCCCTTATAAACGCATCAAGCGTTTTCACATTATCTCCGAAGAACTTCCCAAAACTCGTCTGGGCAAAATTCAACGATTTAAGTTGAAAGAATTTATTTCGGAAAAGAATATTCAACAGAATGATGCTAACAAAGAGTATAGCGAACAATATTTACTCCTTAAATCTTTTGTAGAAAAAGAGACCGGAAATTTTGCCGGTGAACATGACCATTTTGAAATTGACCTTGCCATGGATTCCCTTTCAAGAGTGGCCCTGATGGCTTTTATTGAATTCAATTTCGGGGTGATCCTGAATGAGGAAAATATGAATGAGTTGAATACTCTTGGCAAATTAAATGAGTATATTGAAAAAACCAAGACAATGGTTTCGCAACATAAAGCCATTGAATGGAAAGAGATTCTTGCTTCGAAAATATCGGA
>JAEWNB010000095.1 GCA_023392945.1 Bacteroidota bacterium | reverse complement strand
CAAGTTTTTAATTTTTTGGCTTAATTCCCTGTGCTTTGAAAAGTTATTGTCAGAAATAAAAGCAATATAAACCAAAAAGAGTAAAATTGTTATTCCATAAAGGAAAAAGAAAAATTTCTTTTGGGGTTCCATAATTAAACTTTTAACAGTTGCAAAAATATAAAATAAACAATATCAAAAATAAGAATAATCATCATTAAACTAAATTGATAACATTTTTAATAAATCAAAAGTTATCGTGCATAATTAACTGATCTGGTTTCTCTTATAACAGTGATTTTGATTTGTCCCGGGTAAGTCATTTCATTTTGAATTTTCTTGGAAAGTTCAAAAGATATTTGGTTAGCCTGATCGTCGGTAACTTTCTCTGCTCCCACGATAACACGAAGTTCACGACCTGCCTGAATAGCAAAAGTTTTCACAACACCGGGATAAGTAAGAGCAAGATTTTCAAGATCATTAAGACGTTTCATATAAGCTTCTACCACTTCGCGACGGGCTCCGGGTCGAGCACCTGAAATAGCATCGCACACTTGCACAAGAGGTGATATTAAGCAATCCATCTCCATTTCATCATGATGGGATCCAATAGCATTCACAATTTCAGGACGTTCTTTATAAAGTTCAGCTAATTGGGCACCAAAAAGAGCATGCGGCAATTCAGGTTCAGAATCAGGCACTTTGCCAATATCGTGTAAAAGACCTGCTCGTTTTGCCAGTTTTGCATTTAAGCCAAGTTCAGCAGCCATTGAAGCACATAAATTAGCCACTTCCTTTGAGTGTTGTAAAAGATTTTGACCATAAGAAGAACGGTATCTCATTTTACCAACCAATCTCATTAGTTCATGGTGGATATTATTAACTCCCAGATCAATACAGGTTCTTTTTCCAATTTCAGCGATTTCCTGTTCAAGTTGTTTTTTTGTTTTAGCAACAATTTCCTCAATTCTTGCGGGGTGAATTCGACCATCAGTAACCAATTTTTGGAGTGATAATCTGGCGATTTCGCGTCTTATCGGGTCAAAGCTCGAGAGCAAGATTGCATCTGGGGAGTCATCAATGATAACATCAACCCCTGTAAGATTTTCCAAGGTTCTGATATTTCTTCCTTCACGACCGATAATACGGCCCTTTATCTCATCATTTTCTATATTAAAAACAGAAACAGCATTTTCGAGCGCAGCTTCCACTCCAGTTCTTTGTATTGTTTTGATGACAACCTTTTTGGCCTCCATACTGGCTGTGTTTTTGGCTTCATCAACAATATCCTTCACTAAAATCATTGCTTCGGATTTTGCTTCATCTTGCATAAGCTGTATCAGTTGTTCCTTGGCCTGTTGAGCGGATAATTCGGCAATAGATTCCAGTTTAGCTTTCTGAATAGCTGTTTGTCTTTCCAGTTCCTGTTGTTTTTGATTATTGGCCTCAATCTGCTTAGTGAGTTGTTCTTTGAGAATATTAGTTTCGTTAACTTTGCGATTGGTTTCTTCCAGTTTTTGGTTAAGAGAAGTTTCTTTTTGCTTAATACGATTTTCTGCCATTGAGATTTGCTGATTTTTCTCATTTACAGTCTTTTCGTGTTCACTTTTCAATTGGAGAAATTTTTCTCTGGCTTGGAGAATTTTTTCTTTTTTCAACAATTCTGCATCTTCTTCAGCTTTTTTAACCAATTGGATGCTGTTTTTAGTAAGTGTTTTTTTCAGAAGAGTATAGGATAATAATACTCCGACAATAATTCCGGCGATAATGGAAATAGGGATTATAATAAAATTTGGGTCCATATAATATTTATTTTGGTTTATATATTGATTTTAATTTGATAAGACATAAAAAAAAACCCGCAATTCGTTCCATAGGGTATAAATTAAACTCCTATATGTTACGTTGAAGGAGCCATCACTTCGCGGAATTCCAAAGGGTAAAAATACCTGCCTTACGGCATATGGCCTTTCCTAAAATAATTGAGCCTATCCTTCTTTTGTGTAGTGTTGAGTTTAACAAACGTATCTGAACAATTGCGGGATAATTATTTTTTCAAAGAACGTGATTAATCAATTTTCAATTTATCTGTTAATCTTTTCAATTCTTGCATTTTAGGGACTAAATTCTCTTCAAATTCGTTCAATCTTTCTTCATTTTCAACCCATTTTACAACATAATCTACAAGTATTTTTGACAACAAATCCTGATGGTCAGTATAGTTCCATTTTTTTGCAAATATCAGAAAACTTTCATTGATTATTTTTTCTGCTTCTCTATAATAGTATTCCCATTCCTTATTAATCACAACATCCACAAATCTTTGCGCCACCTCAACCTTAATTGTTATTTTATCTTGTTCCATAACTACTTATTTAGAAGCTCTATACAGATATCAATCTCCCGCACTAAATCATTAATTTTCTTTTTTGTTTCTTTTTTATCTTCTTTGTTTATTACAGTTTTGGTTATAGTTAATAATTTATATTTTTCTTGAAGAACGTTTAGTTTATCAATAAGTTCACTGATTTCATTTTTCAAAGATTGATTTTCATTTTGCAGTTCTTCAATTTTACTTTTATATTCATTTAAACATAAAGTTCCTTGCTTTATTGTATATTCTATCTCATTATATAAACTTAAAAAAGTATCCATTATCGATATTCCTTTTTGCAAAATTACAACATTTTTGAGACATTTTTTCATTGTTTAACACTTTTATTTTGGGGCAAAATAAAAAATAAATATAACGAATGAAAAATTAAGGAATTACCTTTAGTTATAAACCAACGATTGTGAATTTTTATTGTAAAAATGAGTTTTAAAAAGTGAACACAATTTTTGTAATTTTGTGTCGTTAAAAACGTTGTTTATTTTGAAGAATCAATGGAATTATGAGAACTACAGGGAAAATCTTGAGAATCAATTTTTTAATATTTATATCACTCTTATTTTTCAATCAGGCTCAGTCGCAGACTACCTGTAATGCCAAAGCCCCTTCACAGGTTGGTGTCGGGCAAACTTTCGAGTATACTGTCTCGCTGAATGAAAAACCATCCAAAATTTCATCTTCCAATTTCAACAATTTCACTATTGTTGGTGGACCGAGTCAGGGTTCATCTACCTCTATAAGTTCTATCAATGGACAAACCACTCAAACCAGCAGTTATTATTATACTTACTACTTAAGAGCAGATAAAACCGGTAGTTTTACACTTCCCGGAACTTCTTTTATTGTAAACGGGAAGCAGGTAACATCAAATTCTGTCAAAATTTCGGTAGTAGAAGGCTCACAACAACAGTCGTCGGCATCAAACAGAGGGCAATCATCCAGACAAACTGTAAATTCATCTCCAACTCTTGACAAGAACGAAATAATGATTAAAGCTTTTGCTTCAAAATCAACCCCATACGAAGGAGAAGAAGTGATTATCACACATAAATTGTACATTGGAGAAGGGGTGAATGGAGGTTACCAGGTAACCAGTGTTAACATGCCTACACAAAATGGTCTTTGGTCCTATCAACTTGGAGATATTGATGCCGATCCTCCCAAGTCTTATGAAACGATTAATGGCAAAAGGTATCTGGTACTGGAAATACGACAGACTGCAGTTTTTCCACAGAAGTCAGGAAAAATAACCATTACACCTTTGGAAATGGATATTATTGCCCGCGTCATTTACCAAGCAAGAAGCGGAGGTAGTGTATGGGATCAATTCTTTGGGGGAGGTCAACGGGCACAAGATCACAAACTAAACATTAAGTCAAATAGCATTACACTTAATGTCAAAAAATTACCGAATGCCAATAGACCGGATAATTTCAGTGGAATAGTGGGTAATTTTTCCATTAAATCCTCTTTGAGTCGTACTGAATTAAAAGCCAATGATGCAACAAATCTGGTGATAACCATTACCGGAAAAGGTAATTTACAACATATTGAACAATTAGACATAAAATTTCCTCCGGATTTTGATGTCACGGAACCCAACATTAGCGACAATATCAACACTCGCAACAGAGCTGTTTACGGCTCCAGAAGTTTTGAATATGTGATGATTCCGAGAAGTGAGGGTGATTTTACAATTCCCCAAGCATCCTTTTCCTATTTTGATCCGACAACCCAAACTTATAAAACAATTTCTTCTGAATCTTATAATATAAAAGTATCCAAAGGTGATGGATCAGGCGTTACCACAACACAATCCAATCAAAAAAGCATTAAAATTTTAGACAGGGATATCAGATTTATCAAAAATTCTTCTAAGAGTTTTCATACAGTATCCTCTCCTTTCTTTGCTACGCCATGGTATTTTACCTTGCTACTTTTGCCTCTTTTGCTTTTTGTCATCTTTTTAATTGTATGGAGAAAACAGATAGAAAAAAATAGCAATATTGTGATGATGAGAGACAAAAAAGCCAAAAAAGTAGCGAAAAAGAGGTTAAAGAAGGCAAGTATTTTGTTGAATGAAAATAAGAAAGAAGATTTTTACATAGAAATTTCTAAAGTATTGTGGGGATATTTAAGTGACAAGTATCATATTCCACTATCACAGTTATCCATGGAGAGTGTTGAAGCGAGGTTCAAGGAAAAAGGGTTGGAAAAAGAGTCTGTTGATGAGTTTCTGGCAACTCTTAACCAGTGTGAATTTGCGAGGTTTGCTCCTGGCGATAGTTCTCAATTGATGAAAGAGATGTATGACCTCACTTCGGATTTTATCATCAAAATTGAACAAAAAAAGAAATAATCATACATTTTATTATTCAAACTATATAATTTAAATTAATAAATCAAAGAAGTTAATAATGAAATTCGTCAAAATAAAAATAGCTTTGGCAATAACCATGCTTATTTCAACGGGATTTTTGTTTGCAGATAACAATACTATTATGCAGCAGGCAAATGCGGCATATCAGGCTCAAAAATATCAGCAAGCTAAAAATCTTTATCTTACTATTGTCAAGAGTGGAAACGAAGGAGCCATTCTGTTTTATAATTTAGGAAATGCCTGTTTTAAAAACGGAGAAAAGGCAACTGCTTTGTTGTGGTATGAAAGAGCCTTAAGGTTGGATCCATCTAATGAAGACATTAAGCATAACATTGCTTTTGTTAATCAACATATTACAGATAAAATTGAGGAAGTTCCGGATTTCATTTTATTCAGGTGGTGGAATTCATTATCCATGAGTCTTACTACCACAAATTGGGCAATCGCAAGTATTATTTTCGCATTTCTGCTCGTAACCGGAATGATTATTATGTTAGTAACTCCTCAACAGTGGCTTCGTTCTTCGGGGTTTGTTTTTGCACTGTTGATGATGATCATGCTGACAATGAGCATTGTTTTTGACCATAAAGAATCCGTGCGTTATAAAAATAATCCGGAAGCAATTGTAATGCAAAGCGTATTAAATGCCAAAAGCACTCCTAATGACTCAGGTGCTGATCTTTTTATTATTCATGAGGGTTTGAAAGTTACCATTACCGATCACTTAAATGAGTGGTATGAAATTAAAATTCCAAACGGAGAAAAAGGATGGGTCAACAAAAATTCAATTGAAATTATTTAAATCATTTTAAAAGCCATACAGAAGACCCAGAAGTCCTATGGCTAAGGCAATAATTATTTTGATAACTTTCATTAAGACAAAATGTTTTTTTGAATCTGCCAGAAGAGGTAAAGCTCCATGGCCTTCTTGCACTATGGAATTTGACAATAGCACGCTAAATGGAATTGTTCCACTGAAGAACATCACAATAAAAATAAGATGAGGACCCGATTCCGGAATGATCCCAATTACTATAGCTAATAATAGAATCACTATTTTTGCCCAGTTGCTTCCCTGAATAATTTCATTCAGATCCAAAAAATAATAGAGTAAATGCATAAAGAGCAGTACAAAAAATGTACAGATTAAAATAGATATAAAATGCTTTTTGATAACATGTTCCCACAGGTGTGATTGCAAAAAATGTTCGGATGAGAATGCTACTATCAGCAGTGTTAACAGGGTAAGTATTATAAAAAGCAAATTCTCCCAGTGAAAGGAATGCTCTTCATTTTGATGATTATGAGTATGCTCTGAAGACTCGGCAGCAGATATATTTTCATTTTCAGAAATAAAAGCTACTCTCTCATTGGCATACCCCTCTGATGAAACTGCCTTATTATTAGCTCCTTGATGTTTAAGTTCAGGCAATACGGAATGGTCATGAGAAAATGCCCCTGACAATTGGAATAGCAAATATATGGAGAGTCCAAAAATCAATATTGCCCGGGAAAAGTTCATGCTTTTTAAATTTTTCCAGGACAATTTAGCCCCAGAATGATGATGATCTGTTTCATCATGGTGGATTTCGAAGTGATGATTTTCAAGGATGATACTTTTTTTTCTGAAAATAACTTGTACAATGGCTCCGAAAATAATGGCAAGAATAAATAAAATTCCGGCTAAAATAAGAGTCCATTTAGGACTATAGGCAAACATAAAAAAAGCCTCATCTCCAAAAGTGGAAATCATGCCTGCAAAAAGTGCTCCGAATGAGATCATGTTGTGGGTAAAAAGAGAGACAACAGTAAAACCTCCCAAGCATCCCGGAATCAAGCCGAGTAAAGCAGCCATGATAATCTGCAGGAACGGCTTATGCTTCAGTTTATCCATAAAATGTCCAGATGATCTGACATTCACAAATTCAATCAACAGTAACATTACCATCACTAGACAAGTAATGGTCAAGGTGCTTTTTAGGACTTCAATAATAAGGTGTAAAAATTCCATAAGTAAAGAGCAAAGGGATACTAATTAAGTTAGCTATTCTTTGAATACACTTTCTCAAAATCGGTACGGGCTATCAATGATCTTCCGAGAGTTATCTCATCGGTATATTCCAATTCTTCTCCAATGCCAACTCCTCTGGCAATAGTGGTAATAAGGGAGACTTTATCCTTGATATTTTTATAAATAAAGAAATTGGTCGTATCACCTTCAACCGTTGCGGGAAGAGCCAATACAACTTCTTTAATATCCTCATTTTCAACACGACTAAAAAGTTCTTTTAAAGTAAGCTGCGAAGGGCCAATCCCATCCATCGGAGAGATAACACCACCCAAAACATGATACAGTCCTTTATACTGTTCCGTATTTTCAATGGCAATAACATCCCTTATATCTTGGACCACACAAATAATTTGATTATTTCTCTTACTATTGCTGCATATAGAGCAAACCTCTTTATCTGAGAGATTATAGCAATTTTTACAGAACCTAATATTAGATTTAAGATTTTCAATAGAAGTTGTGAGCAATTTAACATCACTATCTTTTAATTTAGTAATGTGAAGTGCCAGCCGCAAGGCAGTTCGTTTTCCAATTCCGGGGAGTTTGGAAATCTCATTGACAGCATTTTCCAAATATGACGAATAAAATACCAGCATATAAAAAAAATTATCTGCAAAAATATTAAAAAACGAGTAGTGAAATCCCAATGTCCTCAATTTTGTTATTTTTGCATCCTAAAAATATTCAAAATATGAAAAAATTTCTTTTACTAATAACAATTCTTGTTATTTCTGTGGTCACTTTTGCCGAGAGAATATCTCCAAAACAGGCTTTTCAGGCAGCTCAAAATTTTCTCATTGAAAACAAAAATAATTACCCCATCAAAAGTGAATCACTCATTTTGAACCATATAGAAATGGATGAGGGGGAAGCTCTCTATTATATTTTCAACCTTGAAGAGATGGGATTTGTTATTATTTCAGGATCTAACCTAACCTACCCCATTTTAGCCTATTCTTTTGACCATAATTTCACAGAATTTCCCGGAATAAATGGAATTTTAGACTTTTATAAAGATCAGATTCGCTATGCAGAAAGCTCAAAAGCCACTCCATGGCAAAAAGCAAAAGATCAGTGGAAACATTATCTTACGGATAATTTCACTAAAGATAATTCCAAATCAGTGATTGTAAAACCATTATTAACAACTAATTGGAATCAAAATATTTACTATAACACTTATTGTCCCTGGGATGAAGATGCCGGAGCTTATTACGACTATCGGGTTCCAAACGGCTGCGTTGCCTTGGCTGTAGCACAACTGATGAACTATTACAGACATCCTGACAAGGGTGTCGGTGGGGTTTCATATATTCCGTCTCCATATCCACGACAGACAGTTATTTTTTCAAATCACACATACAATTGGGATGCCATGTGCAATGAGCCAACCGATTATGATGGTGAATTATCCAAAATCATATATCATGTGGGCGTTGCCAGTCAAATGGGTTACAGTCCGGACGGGTCCGGAGCTTTTACAGAATTAGCTGCCGAAAAGTTGGTGGATAATTTTAAATATAGTGAAGATTACAGAGTATCCTATCAGTCAGAATACCTTGACACTTTTGCCATCTATTATGTAAAACTATTGGAAAGGGAGTTAGATTCTTTGCGACCAATTCTTTATTCAGGCTATAATTCACAGATGTCAGGTGGTCATGCATTTATAATTGACGGGTATGATTCAGACGATATGTTTCATTTAAACTGGGGCTGGGGAGGCAGCAGCAACGGCTACTTCCAGATAAACCATTTATCTCCGGGAGGAAGCGATTTTAGTTATGGAGCTAGAGCCATTACTAAGCTCCGCCCTGCATCAAATTATCCTGCAAACTGTTCAGGACATCATAGAAACACCGCAAGTTTCGGATACATAACCAATGGCTCGACCAATAAGCCCTATGCTCCGAATCCCGACTGTTCATGGATGGTTGCGACTCCTTATGCTCAATCCTATACTTTTACTTTCGACAGATTGAGTCTCA
>JAEWNB010000083.1 GCA_023392945.1 Bacteroidota bacterium | reverse complement strand
TTTATTGTTGAGAAACAGAATATGGGGTTTTAGTAAATCTATCTCATCATCAGCCCACAGAATTTTAACACTCATAGTTTTAGATTATAATTATGTTATTAATGATCAATCAATTATTTAAGATTTTCCGGTTAAATCGTTAGTATAACGAAATATTGCGTCGGGTTAGTATAAGTTAATCTTTAAAAATAAAATAGACAGCCATTATCAGGCAACCAAACCCAATCAGGTGGTTAATTTTAAAAGTCTCATTTTTAAAAAATAAAACGGTAAAGAGTGTAAAGATTACCAGAGTGATTACTTCTTGTATAACTTTCAGTTGCCATAAATTAAACGGGCCTCCGTTGGCAATATATCCATATCTGTTGGCAGGGACCTGAAAACAATACTCAAAAAAGGCCATTCCCCAACTCAGCAAGATAATGGTTGGAAGCCTTATGTTATTAAGAAAACTGATATCCTTAAATTTCAGGTGAGCATACCAAGCAAATGTCATAAAGACATTAGAAATTACTAATAGGAGAATTGTGGTTATAATTTTCATCGTTATTATTTTTTTAATTTTCTTATCTTCTATCTAAGCAATATATAAAATACTATTTCTCTAAGATTAAACATGCAAAAATATAAATTATATCGCCTTGAGAATTAAAAATTAAAATAAAACTTGAATCTATAGTAGAATTATTGATTTCTAAATAGGGTAGAGGGGAATAAATTATTTTCATAGAAATTTAAATTATCAACGCTGGTTATATACTTTAATTAAAGTAGTAATATTCCTTAATAGATATAATTTACTTTTGTAACACATTTAAAATAATAACAAATGTAAACAACAATTAGTATACAAATGTGAATTAATACAAAAAACAAATGTAATTATAAATTGTAACAAATGTAAATAGGAGTTATTATCACAAATAATTCAAATAAAGCTTTTTATAATTGAATAATTTCTGTAACTTAATGATTTCCAAGATAATAATCTATTTTATATAAAGTGATTTATAAAATACAGGTTCAAAGTTGTTAACATTCGCTATTTAACAACTAAATTTTAAATAAGTAACTGAATATAAGTATATTATGTATTAATATTAAAGTAAAATATCAAAAACTTTTCAACATTGTTGCAGTTTACATTATTAAATTGCTATATTTGCACTTTGTAACAAAAGTAAAAACAACAATTGATTACAAATGTACTATTTATGTAATAAGGATATTGATTACTGTTTAAAAATGTAAACAACATGGTAGAGAGAATTAAATTAATAATGGAGTACAAGCAATTGACCCCGGCACAATTTGCCGAATCGCTTGGAATTAATCGTTCAAATTTAACACATATCTTTTCCGGAAGGAATTTACCCAGTTTAGAATTTGTACGAAGAATATTGACAACCTATCCGGATATATCCACAGAGTGGTTAATCATGAATGTCGGCAACATGCTTACCAGTTCAAATGATGATTTAGAATTGATGAATTTAGAAAAAACATCCATTATAACTGATAAAACCGAAGCTCCAAAAATCTCAGTTCAACAAGACTTATTCCATGAGTCAACTACCGGAGAATTGAATATTGCAGCAAAAGAAAGTGTAATTCAAGCTACACCCGATTCTAAAGAAATAGAAGAAGATACAGTTATAAATAGTCAAGATGCTCAGAAAACAGTTAAAAATGAAGAAAATCGGCAGGAAAATCCTAAAGAGTCTCCCCTTGACAAGAATTCAGTAACCGGCTCAGAACTTCCCTCCATGAATAATAAAATAGAGAAAATTATCTTTTTTTATTCCAATAAGAGTTTTGATACCTATTATCCCGAATAAAAAAAGCTGTCCTTTTGAGACAGCTTCTTCGATCAAAGCAATAATATATTAATCTTTACGCCCCTAACTGAAGGCGGAAAAATCCGGAACAAGTTAACTCTTTATTATTTTCTTTCAAGTAGTCTCCCACAGAAATTTTATTATTCATAATAAATTCCTGATTGAGTAAAGTACTTTCTTTAAAGAATTTATTCAATTTGCCTTGTGCAATTTTTTCAATCATATTTTCTGGTTTTCCTTCCTGACGGGTAGTTTCACGAGCTATTTCAAGTTCATGATCGATAATATTTTGAGGAATAGAATCAGCATTAAGAGAAATAGGATTCATAGCAGCAATTTGCATAGCAATTTCATAAGCTACTTTATCATAGCCGGTGAGATTGAATGCAGCAATGGTAGCCAAACGATTTCCATTATGATTGTAAGCTGATACGCATGGAGCATTGATGACATTATAGGCAGGAAGTTCTACTTTCTCGCCTGTTTTACCTGTCATATCAATAAGAAGCTCTTCAACTTTTCTGCCATTGATGGAGCAGTTCAAAAGCTCTTCACGAGTTGAAATTTTATTTTCCATTGCATGACTCATGATATTTTCAGCAAAAGAAACAAAATCAGAATTTTTAGCAACAAAGTCGGTTTCACAACTAATCACCAAAACAGCAGCAAAAGTTTTTTCTGCATTAGTTTTAGCCATCACGCGACCTTCATTAGAAGCGCGGTCAGCACGTTTAGCAGCTACTTTTTGTCCTTTTTTTCTCAGAATATCTATAGCTAGTTCAAAATCTCCATTAGATTCAACAAGTGCATTTTTACAATCCATCATACCGGCACCTGTTTCGTGTCTTAGTTTATTTACATCTGCAGCAGTAATTGCCATTTTTCAAATATTTAATATGTTAATAAAATTAGTTATTTCTTACTGGAACCTGTTTTAGCAGGAGCTTTTTTAACCGTAGTTCTTTTTCTTTTAGCAGGAGCTTCTTCTTCACTTTCTTCGCTATCAATTGTTTTTGCCTTTTTAACAGGTTTAACGGTTTCAGGAGCGATAATTCCAACTACAACTTCTTCTAAATCATCTGCTTCAATCACAATGGGTTCTTTATTATAATTGGTATCAACATCAAATTCCGGGGCATCCTCTTCAATAGATTCTTTTTCAATTTTTCTTTCAGCCATACCTTCTGCGATTGCATCACAGACAGTTTTTAGGATAACAGAAATAGATTTAGAAGCATCGTCATTCGCAGGAATTGGATAGTCAATTTGATTGGGGTTAGAATTGGTATCAACAATTGCAAAAGTTGGAATATTTAATCGTTGAGCTTCTGCCACAGCGATATGTTCTTTCAAAGTATCTACAATAAAAACTGCGGAAGGCAATCTGGACAAATCGGAGATAGATCCCAAGTTCTTTTCCAGTTTGGCTCTTTCACGTTGAATTTGCAATTTTTCCCTTTTAGAAAGGTTGTTAAATTGAGCGCTGGCCATTAGACGGTCAATATCAGTCATCTTTTTTACCGCTTTTCTGATGGTAAAGAAATTGGTTAGCATACCGCCGGGCCAACGTTCAGTAACGTATGGCATTCCGATTCCTTTTACTAATTCGGAAACTGTATCTTTCGCTTGCTTTTTAGTGGCAACAAATAAGATTTTTCTTCCTGATTTTGCTATTTGTTTAGCAGCTGCACAAGCTTCGTCAATTTTATCGATTGTTTTATAAAGGTCGATAATATGGATGCCGTTTTTTTCCATAAAAATATATGGAGCCATTGCGGGATTCCATTTTCTTCTCAAGTGACCGAAGTGGCAACCTGCTTCTAATAATTGTTCAAAATTTACTCTACTCATTTTTTTTAATTTGTTTACGTTCATTAAATCAATTGCCGGGTAGTTCAAAGAAAGAAGTCCAGGCAATTTCGATACTAAACTGATTAATATTATTTAAATTTAAAAGATTAACGTTTACTGAACTGGAATCTTTTGCGTGCTTTTGGGCGACCCGGTTTTTTACGTTCAACCATACGAGGGTCACGTTTGAGCAATCCTTTGCTTTTTAAAGCAGGGCGATTTTCAGCATTTATTTCAACTAAAGCTCTTGAAATTGCAAGACGAAGAGCTTCGGCCTGACCGGAAATTCCACCACCGTCAAGGTTTACTTTAATATCATATTCTCCTTCAACTTGTGCAATTTGTAAAGGTTGGGTAACGATATACTGCAAAGTTGCCACAGGGAAATATTCTTTATAGTCGCGATTATTAATTGTAATTTGACCACTGCCTTTTTTCATATAAATTCTGGCAATAGCGGTCTTTCTTCTACCTAATGTATTGATTACTTCCATTTTTGCTATTTGATTTCGTTAATGTTGATTAATTTTGGTTGTTGTCCTTCATGTGGATGATTAGGTCCGACATAAACATACAAATTGCGATATAAATCATCTCCAAGTCTGTTTTTTGGGAGCATTCCTCTAATAGCATGTTCTAAAATGCCGATAGGGCGTTTTCTCAATAATTCTCTTGGAGTGGCAAAACGTTGTCCGCCAGGATAACCGGTGTGTCGAACATACAACTTATCAGTCATCTTTTTGCCTGTAAATCTAATTTTTTCGGCATTAATAATGATGACATTGTCTCCACAATCGAAATGAGGAGTGTAATAAGTTTTCAACTTACCTCTTAAAATTCGCGCTACAACGGTAGCAAGACGACCTACGATCTGATTTTCAGCATCGATAACAACCCATTCTTTTTTAACGATTTTTTCGTTCGCTGAAATGGTCTTGTAACTTAGTGTATTCATTCTCAGTTTTTTTTTAGAGACATATCTTCACCTATATGCCTCGGTTTTTTTACTTTAATTTCCTTTACTAACTTAAGGACAATAATCGGTTTTTTGAGGGGGCAAAAATACAATTTATTTTCATATTATCAATGCTTTACAGAATTTTTCTTTTGAAAATATTGAGTAAAGTTAATGTTTTGTTTTTCAGTGAGTTATTGATTTGTATGGAAAATAATTATTTGTTTTTTCTGAGAAATAGTTATGCAGTATAAAAAATAATCTAAAGATAAGGAATCATAATAAAGCTAATTTGTTGACAAATGCTCACAAAATTGTTCCCTAAAGAAAGTTCATTAATTTCATTTTTTTGTACTTTTGCAATCGAAAAAAGAAAAAAATATCTTTTCTAAACGTTATATGAAAGTTCATTTTATTGCAATTGGGGGCAGTGCCATGCATAATCTGGCAATTGCTCTACACCTTAAAGGATATGAAGTTACCGGTTCTGATGATGAGATTTTTGATCCGGCGAAAAGTCGTCTGAAAAAATATGGATTATTGCCATCGTCAACAGGTTGGGATCCTGAAAAAATCAATTTATCTCTTGATGCAATTATTTTGGGTATGCATGCCAGGGCAGATAATCCCGAATTGCAAAAAGCCAGGGAATTAAATTTGAAAATTTATTCCTATCCTGAATTTCTTTATGAACAAAGCAAAGCAAAGAGCAGAATAGTAGTAGGAGGGAGTCATGGAAAAACTACCATTACCTCGATGATTATTCATGTTTTGCAGCAGAATCAGCTTGATTGTGACTATATGGTTGGGGCACAGTTAGAAGGCTTTGAGGTGATGGTGAAATTGTCAGAACAAGCAAAAATTATGGTTATTGAAGGAGATGAATATTTGACATCACCCATTGACCGCAGACCGAAATTTCATCTTTATAAACCTGATATTGGCATTATTAGTGGCATTGCCTGGGATCATGTCAATGTTTTTCCTACTTTTGAGAATTATGTGGAGCAATTCAAAATTTTTGCCGAAATGATCTCACATGACGGAGCTTATATTTATTATCAAGGGGATGAGATCTTAAATAAAATGTCATCAGAAATAAATCATCCGCATAAATATCCCTATTCAGTTCATCGTTATCATATTAAAAGCGGAAAGACTTATCTGGAAACTCCTTATGGAGATATTCAATTACAGATATTTGGAAAGCACAATCTTGCCAATCTCAATGCAGCCAAATTAGCATGTAATGCTGTCGGCATTTCCGACGAACAATTTTATCATGCGATAGCTTCATTCAAAGGTGCTTCGAAGAGATTGGAGTTGGTTGCAGAAAATGAAAATTGTGGTGTATACAAAGATTTTGCACATTCTCCTTCAAAATTAAAAGCAACTATTGAAGCTGTTAAAGAGCAGTTCCCTGACAGAAAGCTCGTTGCATGTATGGAACTACATACATTCAGCAGTCTTTCCGAAGAGTTTTTAAAAGAATACAAAAATGCCATGAATTTGGCTGATATTGGAATTGTTTATTATAATCCTGAGGCGGTTGAGCATAAAAAGTTGTCCCCAATCACTTCTGAAATGATATTTAAATCATTTAACCGAGAAGATTTGGAAATATTTAGTAATTCAAAATTATTAATTGACAGATTATTAACCATTGAAAATAGCGATACACAATTTTTATTGATGTCTTCAGGTAATTTTAATGGGATAGATATTGAACAATTGGCGAATAAAATTGTATATTTGCAGCCTTAAAAAAACAAAAAAAAAGTAGTTAAAATTTTTTATTATGAAAAAAATTCTTTTTTCAACAGCTTTAATGCTCATTGCTATGTTGGGTTTTTCGCAACCCAAAATCCAATTTAATCAAACAACCTATGATTTTGGTACTATCAAAGAAGAAGGTGGTAAAATAACCGGAAGATTTGAATTTACCAATGCAGGTGACAGTGCATTAGTATTGACTAATGTGAAGCCGGGTTGTGGATGTACTGCTGCTAATTATACCAAGACTCCTGTTGCTCCCGGACAGTCCGGTTTTATTGATGCAACCTACGATCCCTATAATCGCCCCGGTTCGTTTAATAAAAACATCAGAGTAACCACCAATGAACCAAAATTCAAAGCAGAAGGGGCAGCACCACACATGTTATTTATCAAAGGTTCCGTTACCAAAAGACCTCCTTCAGAATTTGAGATTGCCGGTTATAAAATCGGGAGCGGTATGATGCGTATTAAAGAAAATTCTAAAAGGATAGAACTTACTAACACACAAACACATTTGGATACATTTATGGTGAGAAATTTCTGGAATAAAGGAGTTTCTGTTCAATACCAGGAATTGCCCGTTTATTTCACTGAAGTCTACAGAAGTTTTTCAAAAGAGCTTTCTCCGGGCCAAGAAGGAATGATTGTCTTCAAATTTGATGCTTCAAAACGTAATGCATGGGGCAATGTAAGAGACAATATCATCATCCTGACAAATGATTCTCTTGAACCAAAAAAAGTAATTAGTTATAGTGTGATGATTAAAGAAGACTTCTCAAAAATGACAGAGAAACAGCTAAAAAATGCTCCAATATTCACTGCCGATTTGATGGAAGTCAATTTTGGTATTATTGTTAAAAATCAGAGCCAGACAAAAGAGTTGGTTATTAAAAATACCGGAAAGTCCCCACTAATTATCAGACAATTACAGCCAAGCACAAATGCACTTACTGCAACTATGGATAAAATGACACTTGCACCTAACGAAAGTGCCGTTCTTAAATTGTTATTCAGAGCCAACAACCGAAACGGGAAACAAGCTGGAACCTTAGATATTATTACGAATGATCCTAACAATTCTCAGGTTTCAATTAAATTTTCATCAGAAATAACGAATTAGACTAATTGCCAATCGCAAATTTTGAGATCATCATCTTCCAAAATTGCCAAATAATTCATATAGCGCGAAGAGGGTATTTTGCCCTCTTCGACTGCTTTTATAACGGCACATCCCGGTTCGTGGAGGTGCAAACAGTTATTGTATTTGCACTTGTTATTATATTGACGGATTTCAGGAAAGTAGTCTCTGATTTCCTCTTTCGAATATTGAATCAGCCCAAATTCTTTAATGCCGGGAGTATCTATTAAAAAACTATTATTATCCAGAGGGAACATTTGAGCAAAAGTGGTAGTATGTTTTCCTTTACTATGATATTGCGATATTTCTCCAACTTTCAAATTAAGATGAGGATATAGATAATTGATTATAGCTGATTTTCCCACCCCTGAATGTCCGCTGAACAGGCATACTTTTCCTTTTATTTTAGCCATTAATGATTCCATCCCCAATCCATTGGCAATAGAAGTCTGTATACATTCATAGCCAATGTTATGGTACAATTCAATTAGTTTGCCTAAAACTTGTTTTTCTTCTTGATTATAAATATCCATTTTGTTGAAGACCAAGCATACAGGATTCTAAAGCCTTCTGCTGCAATCAGAAACCTATCAATAAAGCCAAGAGAAGTGCGAGGGTCCTTAAGTGTAATAATCAAAAAAGCTATATCAATGTTGGCAGCAATCAGATGGTTTATCTTGGATAATTTAGTTGACTTTCGGTCAATATAATTTTTCCTTTGTTCTATTTTGCTGATATATCCCGTATTATCTTTTTCAAGATGAAAATCAACATAATCACCCACAACGACCGGGTTAGTATTCTTGTTTCCGGAAATTCTGAACTGACCTCTCAAGCGACAGTTTACCGTCACCCCGTCTTGTTGCCTGACTTCGTACCAGCTACCGGTAGATTTTGTAACTAACCCCCTCATCATTTTATTAATTATCAATCATATTTAACGCTTTGCAATAATACGAAATATCTGAATGTGTCTAATTTTTTTCATTTTATTTTGTATTTTTGTCCCACTTAAATAAGCAACTCAATGGAAATGAAAAAATTAATTCTAAAATTCATACAACTCACGCTTTTTACTTTTTTTTCTCTTTTATCATATTCTCAGAAAATAACAATTTCGGGAATTATAAAAGATATAGACAATAGTGAAACCATCTTGGGTGCTTATGTTATATTACAGGAACTTGAAAGCAAAGATGAACCCAAAGGTACTGTCTCAAATAATGCAGGGTTTTATTCATTGTCCGTCTCCCCGGGGGAATATTCTTTGAAAGTGAGCTACTTGGGCTATACTACCATAGCGGATACCATTTTGCTGACAAAGAATCAAAAAATGAATTTTGAAATGTCACCATTGGTTATCAGGGCAAATGAAGTTGTGGTGACTGCCGAGAAAGAAGATCAGAATGTAACAAGTGTTGATGTTGGAAGAGTGGAAATGAAAGTGGAAGCCATTAAGGCACTGCCGGTATTGTTTGGAGAAGTGGATGTGATAAAAGCTATTCAGTTACTACCCGGGATTCAGTCGGGTGGGGAAGGGAATTCCGGTTTTTATGTCAGGGGTGGAGGAGCCGATCAGAATTTAATTCTGTTGGATGAAGCAACTATTTACAATGCAGGTCATTTGCTGGGATTTTTCTCTGTCTTTAATGCTGATGCCATCAAAAATGTGGAAGTAATAAAATCAGGAATGCCTGCTTATTATGGCGAACGGCTATCTTCAGTTCTTGATGTGAAACAGAAAGAGGGCAATATGAAAAAATTTGAAGTTGATGGCGGACTTGGCATTATCTTTTCCAGATTAACTGTTCAAGGACCCATTAAAAAAAATAAATGCTCTTTCATTCTCTCCGGGAGAAGAACCTATATTGACTTGCTAATTCAACCTTTTCTGAAAAAAACATCTCCTCTGAAAGGGACTAATTTTTATTTTTATGACCTGAATGGTAAAATAAATCTGATTATAAACGATAAACATCGTCTTTTTTTGGGAGGATATTTTGGAAAGGATGTTTATGGCTTTAAGTCAGAATCAGGGGGTACTAAAACCGAATTTAATTGGCTTAATGCCATTGGTTCTTTGAGATGGAATTATATTATATCACCACAGCTATTTTTGAATACTTCAGCTACTTTCAGCAATTATAACTTTAAGACCGATATTCTGATGGATGTCTATTCTTTTAAACTTAAGTCAGGCGTCCGTGATTATTCACTGAAATCGGAACTAACCTATTTGCCACCGATTCCACATAAATTCAGAATGGGAGTTCATTATATTTTTCACACTTTTTTCCCAAACAGTTATTCTGTTGAAGCCGGTAATGAAAACAATCTCTCTTTTCCGGACGCTACTCCCTATTACGCACATGAATTAGCTATATATGTTCACGATGAATATGAAGTCAACAGATGGCTTGTCATGAATATGGGATTACGTTTTTCACATTTTGAGCATGTGGGGAGTTTTACACGCTATATTTTCGATGATTTTGGAAATCTCCAGGATTCTATTCTCTATAAACCGGGGGAAAGAATAAGCCAATATAGTGCTCTTGAACCTAGATTTTCAGCCAGATTCCTACTTTCAAAAAATCTTTCATTGAAGACATCTTATACACTTAATTACCAATATCTTCATCAAATTTCCATGGCTACCATTTCGCTTCCAACCGATGTTTGGATGCCTTCAACCGATTTGATAAAACCACAGATAGCGCATCAGGTTTCACTGGGGCTTTTCTATAATTTTCATAAAAATGTATATGAGTCATACGTAGATATTTATTATAAAAAAATGTATAACTTATCTGAATATAAGGATGGTATTGACTTAACTTCCATTTCTATGAATCCTGACCAGTTGTACACTTTTGGGGAAGGCTATTCTTATGGGGCTGAATTTTTTATTAAAAAGGCAAAAGGAAGATTTAACGGTTTTATTGGTTATACATTGGCGTTAACAAAAAGAGAGTTTGAAAATCTCAATGATGGAAAGCCTTTTTATGCAAAATATGACCGCAGACATGATGTTTCTATCAGTCTTGGATATGAAATTATCAGGAATAAGTTATACGTTTCGGCAGTATGGGTCTATGCAACAGGCAATACCATGACAATTCCTATAGGTTTTTACTTTTTTGGAGGGGCTTTTGTAACTGAATATAGTGAGAGAAATGAATTCAGGTTGCCACCTTATCACAGACTTGACCTATCTCTGCAATGGACAATCGTTAAAAGGAAAAAATTTGAAACAGGTCTCAATTTTTCTGTTTACAATGTTTATAACCGAAAAAATGCATTCTTTATTTTTTATGAATCCACTTCCAATTTAGATATTGAACACCAACAATATGAACTAACCACTAAGGCTTTTCAGATGAGTCTTTTCCCTATTCTTCCTTCTATTACCTGGAATTTTAAATTTTAAATCATGAAAAAAATTGTTTTATTGATATTTATCGGAATGGCGTTTATTCTTAATTCCTGTCAAGAGGAAATTGATATTGAAATCCCGGAATATAAAAATAAATTAGTGGTTGAAGGCTTTATTGAAAACGATGCTTATCCCATGGTTATCATTACCCAAAGCATTCCCTATTTTTCAACCCTCGACCCATCAGTTCTCTTTAATGAGGTTATCATAAAAGATGCGATTGTGACGGTTACTTCCAGCACGGGCGAGAGCGAACGCCTCTCTTTGGTCTATTCTGAGGATTCGCCCATTTATTTTGCCTATGTCGGTGATTCGTTGAAAGGAGAATGTAATAAACAATATACCTTAAAAATAGAATGGGAAAATAAGATCTATACAGCCACCACTTCCATTGTCAATACTTTCGATCTGGACTCAATATGGTTTTCCACTTCAACCGAGATATTGGAGGATTCCATGAGTACCATCAGGCTGCTTCTTACAGATAATCCAATTACCAAAGATTATTATCGTTTCTTGGTGAAAGTTCACGGAAAGAATCTGACAGACAGATTGTGGGTTTATACCCTGCCCTTGGTTTTTGATGATGGAACTTTTAATGGAAATACTTTAAATTATGAACTCTTAAGGGGTACTCCCTCCTCAATTTATGCTTCTACAATGAGCGAAGAAGAACTGGCTGAATATTATCGCCTTACCTTCCGCCCCGGAGATACTGTATATGTTAAGTATAGCTTGATGGATTACAACAGTTACCGTTTTTGGTCAACTGCCTCATCTGAAATTACTTTTGGACAAAATCCGTTTATGAGTCCTGCTCCAATATATGGAAATGTGATTTGTAGTTCGGGAGAAGATGTGCTGGGATCGTGGTGCGGGTATGCTTCCAAACTGGATACCTTGATAAACAATCCCGTAAAATAGTTGTATATTTGCCGTTTAAATAAAAAGATAAGTCTTATATAAATAGAAGATTATGATGAAGTTATTGGCTGGAAAAGTTGCCTTTGTTACCGGAGCATCAAGAGGAATCGGAAAAAGTATAGCACTTACTTTTGCACAAGAAGGGGCAGATATTATATTCACGGCTACTAAAGAAAGTGATGCCGTTAAGTCTGCTATACTTGAAATGCAAGCATTCGGTGTAAAAGTGAAATTCTTGCCTTATGACGTTGCTTCTTTTAGTGAAACTGAAATTGCAATTAATAGTGCCCTGAAGGAATTTGGCAAGATTGATATTTTGGTTAATAATGCCGGAATTACTAAAGATAACCTTCTGATGCGCATGACAGAAGCTGACTGGGATAATGTTATCAATACAAATCTAAAATCGGTCTTTAATCATTGCAAAGTGATGATTCCCATTATGATGAAGCAACGGTTAGGTTCCATTATCAACATCAGTTCTGTGGTTGGCATTAGCGGCAATATGGGTCAAACAAACTATGCCGCCGCAAAAGCCGGAATTATCGGCTTTACTAAAGCAATATCAAAAGAAGTTGGGAGTCGCAACATACGCTGCAATGCTATTGCCCCGGGATTCATTGAAACTGAAATGACCGATAAACTTCCTGAGGATCTAAAAAATAGCTGGACTCAAAAGATTTCTCTCCGCCGTATCGGAAATACTAAGGATGTTGCCAATAGCGCCCTTTTTCTTGCCTCAGACCTCTCTTCTTATGTTACCGGACAGGTGCTGGTTTGCGACGGTGGGATGCAGGGATAAAGATAATGCTTTCTTATGAAAAATTTTTTCTTTATAATAGGATTCTTTTTTTGTTCCTTCCTTTACGGTCAGGTAGATTTACCTCTTAGAGTTGAATTGGAACTTGCTAAGGATGCCGAAGATTTTAATTGTGCTCCGGTCGGGGAAAACGGTGTTATTGTCTTTTACGAAGGAAATCAGATTAGTTCAGATAGTACCAATTGGTATTTAATTATGTATGATACCAATCTGAATAAAATAAAAAATCATACTGTTCCGATGCCGGTAAATTTGAGATTTATAAGTCATTATTATACTGATGAACATCTCTTTCTCTTATTTCAACAATATGGGCAGAAAAAAATTCTTCCCAAAACATGTATGCTTGATTTTGATGTCAGAGAGAAAAAAATTGACTCATACGAAATAGACTCCCTCAAGGATCTGAATATTTTTGATTTTAAAGTTGTGGAGAATACTTTTTTGATTTTTTCAAATGAGAGTAACACAAATTATATCTATGTTTATGATTTGGAAAACAAAATACTCTCTTCTCCGCCATTTACAGACGGAAAAATAACTTCAGTAGAATTTTGTGAGATTGACACTTTTCAACATATTATTTATTGGGGTTTAGTAGCAACTAACAATTATAAAATTTCTTCAATCAATCTATTTATTACTGATTATAGAGGAAATATTCTCAGAATAAATCATTTTCCTTCTTATGGCGGTTATTACTATAATTCTGCAAGAATGGCTCTGGCTGATTCTGCTCATGCGATTATTATAGGAACTTATAATAATGACAAAGATAAATATTCAGGGAATTATCATTCAGGAGTATATACCATTCCTTTTGTCGGAAACCGAATGGGAGACCCGCAGTTTTATAATTATTCTGCGATTAAAAACAAAGATTCATTGAATTTGTATAAACTAAAAGATAAAAATCTCAATCTTCAAGTAATTGTAGGTCCCGTTTTTCATAATGACAGCCAATTTGCTTTTGTAACAGAACTCTTCTATCCCGAGTATAATTATAATTCATCCGTAAATAGTTTCGATTCCTATTATTATGGCAGTACTTACATGCCGGCATCTTCCTCATTTGCCGGGTACCGCTATATTAATGCTTTTATTACTACTTTCGATAAGAATGGGAACTTGCTGTGGGATAATTATTTCCCATTTACTAATTTATTGACATTCAGGCTCGCTCAAAGAGTCTCTCTCTTTTTTATCAATCAGGATGCAGTGATTTATTATCCCTATAATTCCTATCTTAATTATACAATGGTAGATGGCTATCAAATTAAAGAACCATTGACAACCATTGAGTTGGAAAGTAAAAATAAAAGAGATAAAGTGGATTATAGCAGAAATCCCCGGATGGATAATTGGTACGGAAACTATTTTCTATTTTACGGATATCAATTTATTAAAAATAGTTCCCAATCTGCTAAAGCTAAGCGGTATGTTTTCTTTATGAATAAGTTACTCTATAAATAAAAATATATAATTCACTTTAATTAATTGAGTTGTAATTATAAATAAATTTCTATTTTTGTGCACCTAAATCAAATGTATGCTATTATCTATTGTTATTCCGGTATATAATGAAGAAAAAACCATTCATCTTATTCTAGATAAAGTTTTGGCAGTTAATCTTAACGGAGGGTTTACGAAAGAAATAATTCTGGTAAATGACGGTTCCGGTGATGAGTCTGAAAATGCTATTAATCGTTATATCACGGAACATCCTCAGGCTGACATACGCTATTTCTCTCAACCATGCAATATGGGCAAGGGTGCAGCCCTGCATCGTGGTTTTGAGGAAGCTACCGGCGATTATGTTATCGTTCAGGATGCTGACCTTGAGTATGATCCGGAAGAGTATAACTTGTTACTAAAGCCTGTCCTTATTGGGGCAGCCGATGTGGTTTATGGTTCCCGTTACCTCGGGGGAAAACCTCACCGCATCCTTTTTTTCTGGCATACCATTGGGAACAAAATGCTCACTCGATTTTCTAATATGTTTTCCAATCTCAATCTTACAGATATGGAAACCTGTTACAAACTTTTCAGAGCAGATATTATCAAAAGTATCTATTTCAAAGAGAAACGCTTTGGCTTTGAACCCGAAGTTACTGCCAAAATCGCCAAATTCAAAAATATTCGCATTTACGAAGTGGGTATTTCATACTACGGACGTACTTTCGACGAAGGAAAGAAAATCGGCATGAAAGATGGATTCAGAGCTCTTTTCTGTATTCTTAAATACAATCTTTTTGATCGGAAATATTTGAAATAATCTGATTTTTATAACAATTAAAGCAAGAAAATCATCCTTTTGATTATTATATTTTTTTTGCGTTCCGGCTTGCTTCGCTTTGCCGTCGGGCTTTGCGGTGTTTCCGATTCAATCCCTTCCGTAACGCAATTTTAACGGAATTGGTTCGGGAAAACAATTTCTCGATTAATGCCAGAAATTAGAAACACAAATTTGTTCATCTGACTTGAATAAATTAGTAATTAAGTTTATATTTTAAAACATTATAAATAATTCAAAATTACTATTTTTGCATTATTGTTAAATATATTAATCAAAGATGAAATATAGATTTTTTGTATTTTTTATTTTATTACTTTTTGCAAAAACAATTCAGGCACAACCATTCCACGATCATTTAGAACCTGAACAGGGTATTCCCAAAATCATGACACTTGGAGATTTTTATTTTAAAGATGTTTATTATAAATATATGGAAATTGATGAACAGAAATCATATAAATCTATTGCGCAATTTTATAGTCCTAATGCACCCCATCATTATCGTTATATTTCTAAGGCTGATGGAGAGAGAGTTAACATAGATTCATTCTATAATTGTTTCGATTATGCTTATGATTTAAAAATGAACGATAAGGGTAATTATATGCTTAAACACTATTCATTCGACGGGGCAAAGGTCTTTACTGACAGTATCTTTATTAATTCCAAATTAGGCAAAGATTTATATGACCTCTTTTATAACGCTGTATCCGCTGCATTTTGCTCTTGGAGTTTAGGTATATTTGATGGAAGTATTTATTATTTCAGCATTATCGATTCAACTGGTCAACTTAAAATAGCCTCGATTGACTCTCCTGAAGAATACGGATACAAAATGATGATGTTAGTTAATACGGCTGAAAGTATTAGTGATTATATTCAAGTTAAAGTAATTGATGATTATGCTCTATCAAAGCAAGTTTTTGAAATTTCGAAAATTATTGCAGAAGACAAACTCAAATATGATTCCCGACGAATAGATTATCCTTTGTGGCTTGAAAAATTTTTCGGCGATAATTGGAGAAAATACGATTCAGCTGCCGTTTTCGCCGTTTCAAATGGACAGATCTATTTTTGTCACTTGATTGATCAGTTTGAAAAACCTGCAGGATATTACCTAAATTACTACTTTGATGATTATGATTACTCATCAACATACAATGATAGTATATTTAGTCTCACTTATACAAAAGGGGATGAATACATTGAATATGATTTTAAGAAAATAGATGAAGATACTTTGCGAATAGATGTTTCCGGCACCAGTGTGGCAGAGAAAGAAAAGAAAAAAATGGGTCGAAATATTTTCTATAAACGCTATATTTTTGGATTATGGTAATAAGGAGTTTCTAAACAATTTCATTAGAAAATGCTTTTGCTTGATGGATTGTAGAGATTGGGAGCGCACAAAATTAAATTCAAATAATAAATATAATTAATCAGTAATAAATGTAAATTTGCAACATGATTTTATTAAAAATAGATTGTGTATACTTTAAGTTATTAGATTTTAAGGCACCGTCCAAAATTTTGTGTAAATGAGAATTTGCGTATATCATATTTCATAACAAAATTCTGTCTCCAAAAATAGCCATAAATTGATTAAACACAATACCCCAATTTCGAACAGGCAGTGTCCATTTTCTTTCTATCTCACATATAGCAAGATAGACTGATTTTTTGACTGCATCATCATTCGGATAAGAGAGTTTTGTTTTCGTATATTTTCGAATTTTCCCATTAAGATTTTCAATAACATTGGTGGTATAGATAATCTTTCGTATATCCAACGGAAAATCAAAAAAGGTGGTCAGATCATCCCAATTTTTACGCCAACCGCTGATGGCATACTTATATTTTGAGCCCCATTTTTGTTCGAAATCATCTAATGCAATAGCCGCTGCCTCCCGATTGACCGCACCATAAACAGCTTTCATATCGGAAGTAAATGCCCTAAGATCTTTCCATCCCACATATTTGCAGCTATTGCGTATTTGATGTACTACACATATTTGTGTGGCAGCATGTGGAAATACTCTCCGGATGGTATCTGTAAAACCATTCAGATTATCTGTACAGGTAATAAGAATATCTTCTACACCCCGCGCTTTTAAGTCTGTCAGAACGCTCATCCAAAATGAAGAACTCTCGCTTTTCCCTACCCATAATCCCAATACTTCTTTATATCCGCTTTTGTTTAGTCCCACACATAAATAAATCGTTTTATTGATAACTCGACCATCATCCCTCACTTTATACACAATACCATCCATCCATACAATCATATATTGACGCTCTAAGGGCCTGTTTTGCCATTCTTGAGCCGATTGTGAGACCTTGCCTGTAATGATGGATATAGAAGAACTTGACAAGTTTATCTGGTAAATATTGCGTAGTTCATCTTCTATATCCGAAGTGCTCATTCCCTTGGCATACAAGGATATCACCAACTTCTCAAGCGACATCCCTTTATTGGAATGTTTGGGTATTATAATGGGCTCAAAATCCCCGTTTCGGTCTCGAGGAACTTGGATTTCGGACTCCCCATGAAGTGTCTGTATTTTCTTTGAAAAACTTCCATTTCTGGAATTTCCGCTGTTATTTCCTGCAGAATCATTCTTTTCATATCCCAAGTGTTCATCCAACTCCCCTTGAAGCAACTGCTCATACAGATGAGAGTGTAAATCGTTCATAAATCGATCCACATCCTCTTGACTATGAAACTGTTTTAAAAATCCTTTGTCAAAAATCTGCCCAGGTACCATATATCCTTCCTCAGGATTCTCTTGTTTCTTTTTCATCTTCTTTGTGTTCATTTTTTTGAGTGTTAAATTTATTACTTTTTCTCTTCACTCAAATTCTATTTACACAATTTCTGGGATGGTGCCGATTTTAAAGTTATATGAGAAATTATCTGTTGATATTATTTTTTTTGATTGTGACGATTAGTGCTTATTCTCAAATTAAAGTGTGCCTTGACACATTACATGTGAGTGGCATAGATGATATGCGCACTCATCGTCCGCCAAAATATTTAAATCCAGGAGCTATTTATTTCAGTTCTACAAGTATTGATTTTAGTGTTTCATTTATTAATGAAGGAGATACTGCCACTAATCTTAATTTTGATGATTGCCAATTTGGTTATGTTTGTTATATTAATAAAAAAAGTAGCTGTCATCCTTTACGATTTTTAGTATACAAACCGTTTACAGAAATAACAGTGCAACCGGGCGATACCGTTGCAGTAAAATTTGACCTACAAAATTTACTCAATCACTTTTTTTATAAAGTATCACCTTTAGATTATCTGTCAGAGATTTGTCCTTCAACACACTTTTATGCTTTTCTTCCAAACCAAGAATTAATTATATCTGATATATACAAATGTTTTAATGCTCAAAGATATTCAAGTAATAATCAACCGATAACTCTCAAAAAGTTCATACAAGAAATAAGAGAAAGAAGAAAAAAAGGGGAAGAGGTAAATTATCATATTAATTTTACGAGGAAAAGTACTACAATTATAAGAATTTTTTATCGCAAGCTGCACAAAAATGCAAAATTATATTCTCAATATCCTATACCGGAAATAAAATATATACCTAATTGGGAAATTTATTATTAGCGTTTTGTATAAAAATATCAAAAAGAGAGCAATTGAAAATCTTCAGAAAAATATGATTGATTTGAAGAAAAAACTAAAGCCTGTTTTTGATGAGTTTAACTGTACTTGGCACATAACAAAAGCTAAAGAGTTATTATATATTTATCTTTATACAATTGCCAAATTCCATAAAAATAAAAGTGACATAAATTTATATCGCTTTTATCGTTAAATAATTGATTTGTTTCTGTCGGGGTGAGAAAACAATAATATTCGTATAAAATGCTGATATGTAGTAATTTATGAAGAAAAAATACTCGTTATTATTTTCTTACTTTATTCTGTCCGATTTTTGGGAAGCGGACATTTGTAGCGGCGTAGCCGCAAATCATTTGTTGCGTCTTTTAATTAGAAAGTTATTTTGTTGCCCTGTTATGAACTATATATTGGAAAAAAATTCTTATTTTTTCACAATTACCTTTCCGCTTCCAATCAACATGGAATTTGTTGTTACCGAATAGGTATAAATCCCGTCTGAAACGCTACGTGTATCCCAAACCCATTGTCCCTGAGCCGAAGAGAGAACTTGTGTTTCAATCTGCTTCCCTGATTGTTCATAAATCTTCAGAAGGGCATTGCCTTGTAAAAGATCAAAATCCCATTTAAAGGTTGTGT
>JAEWNB010000031.1 GCA_023392945.1 Bacteroidota bacterium | reverse complement strand
GTCCGATAATAGTTCATAATCTGAGCCATAGCCACAGCAGGACAGCCGGCATAACTTCTGGACCCATTATCCAAAGGACACAATAGGTTAAAAGGAGCAGTTTGAGTCCATTGAGTAGAAAGAAGTCCTCCGTTAAGGGTAGTCCCTTCCTGGGGCCATTGTTGAAAATGCCGAGTTTCAAGACTTTTGTCATTCAGATAAAGTTTGCGGCTTTGTTCAACATCATACAAATATTTGGATGATAGAAGAGAAGCATTATTCACCATGAATCGGATGGTTTCCTTAAAAAAACGAGCAATCATCTCTGACTCTCCGAAGTTGTTTGTAAAAGAATAACCGATAACCGGGTGAACTCTTTCGTCTCCGGATACCATAATAAAGCCAACCGGAGAGAGGTGTGCAACATAGAAGTCGATTGTATCTCCGCTTCCAAATGTTTGCAGTTCTCGGACGGAAAAATTATTTGCTTTATGATAAATCTGAAGATGTTTTCGGGCAATTTCTTCCGCTGTTGAAAGCAATATGGGGGTAGCATTTACTGAAAAAAGGATAGTAAAAGTCAGAAAAATAAAAAGAACTGTAGTTTTTGTTTTCATAAAAAAAATAATAGTAATAATAAACTAATCATTTTGAAAAATAAAATGATCATCTTCACGAGAAAGTCCGCTAACAATAAAATATATTGAATCAAAAAATTAGCAACCACTCAAAAATTTAAAGGCATCAAGAACCAGAAATACCGGCCAAACAATAGCTTTAAGAAAACCAAGAACGCCAAGCCAGAAAGTTGTTGCCTGTGAGATAAAAAATATAGCAGCTCCGATTAGTCCTAAAAAATAAACAGGGCCACAAGTTGAAGCACTTTTGCATTCATTTTTAAATTTTTCCATTTTATTTATTTGAATTAATAATATTTCCTGAACCGGAAATATTGGTGTTAATAATTGGATTACCTTTATAATAAATATTTCCGCTACCGCTAATTGTAACATTCAGAGCACTATCGGCAGTTACTTGGCAATTGCCACTTCCAATTATATTAATAGAAGTGTTGTAGGTATGGAAGGGGAAAGCATTCACATTCCCTGAACCATCAATTAATATTGAGTGGTTTGGAGAGAATCCGTTAAGGTCTATATCTCCCGAACCATTGATAACGGTACTTGTGTTTGTATTAGAATTGAACTTCGCATCAATATTTCCGGAACCATTGACTTGGAGAGAAACATCCCCACAGTTATCAAAAGAGTTAACCATATCCATATTACCCGAACCGTTTAAGATATAGCTACTAATTGCAGGAATTGAAATGTAAATATCAATTGGTTTAGTATTAAATGGGGGATTATTCTTCATTCCTATGGTAAGCATTCCGTTGTTAACATCAAGTTTAATGAAATTCATAATTCTTTCCTGAGCTTTAATTTCAATAGATTGAGTAGAATCGTGTGTAATATGAATATCTGCAGAGATATTATTAGTAATAGAAACAAAGGGATCCGTAGAGAATGATCTGGTAATTAAATCATCCTGTTTGCAGGCTGAAAAAAGGAATGTGCCCACCAAAAGGAATAGATAAATTGCAAGGGGGATTGTTTTTTTCATAATTTCAAATTATAATATGACATATTAATTCCGAATAAAAAAATTTTAACATACTTCCAAAACACAAATTTCTATTTGATTAATAGCTACTTGAAAAAATTAGTGTTATTATTTTTCAAAATGCAAGTATAACAATATTTAAAATACAAGAACTATAAAACTTAAATTTTCTAATGAAAATGATTATTTTTTCATTTTGTTTAATAATAATCGTTAAAAAAGAGAATATTATATGAACAAAAATAATTATAGTCTTAGTTTTAATATTTTTTCAATTATCTTATAATTAATGTTCTCCATTTCTCCAAGATTCCAGTTTCTTTCTTTCATACGATTAACAATAAGGGAAATACTTTTTTCGTCAACTCCATATTCAGAAAGATGCGTTTTAATGCCAATACCATTAAATAAATTTTCAACTGCAAGAATTGTATTGTGAACTCCATCATCCTGATTTCCTTCACAAATGCCGAACACCCGACACCCCATTTGCAAGATTTTATCTTTTTTACTATCCTTCATCACCTCCATCACACCGGGGAGCACAATAGCAAGCGTTTGTGCATGGTCAATCCCAAAAAAGGCTGTCAGTTCATGACCTATCATGTGAGTTGACCAATCTTCCAAAACACCTTGTGCGATCCAACCATTCAGGGCCCACGAGGAGGCCCACATGAGATTTGCACGAACGTCATAATCAGTAGGATGTTCAAATACTTTTTTACTTTCTTCAATTAATACTTTCATAATACTTTCGGCGAAATAATCCTGAAGGGGTGCATTGTTCATACAGGTAAGATATTGTTCAATAACATGCACAAAAGCATCCACAATCCCATTTGCAGTTTGAATCCGAGACAACGAGTAAGTGGTTTCGGGATCTAAAATCGAAAATTTAGGAAAGACGAGAAAAGACCCGGCAGCAAGTTTTTCTTTAGTTTCATCTTTTGTAATAACAAAATTGCTATTCATCTCTGATCCGGTAGCAGGCAACGTAATGACTGTTCCAAAAGGAAGAGCTTTGGAAATAGCAGCTTTTCCGGTCATAATATCCCATGGGTCCTGATGAATAGCCGCTCCTGCGGCAATAAACTTAACTGCATCAACTACAGATCCACCTCCGACAGCCAAAAGAAAGTCAACCTTATTTTCCCTTATTTTCTCAATAGCTTTAACACAGGTCTCATAATGTGGATTTGCCTCAATGCCGGCAAATTCAATCCATCGGAAGTTTTTCAATGCAGCTGCTACCTGGTCATAGACGCCATTTTTCAGGATACTCCCGCCGCCATAAATTAGCATTACCTTACTCTCGGCGGGGATTTCTTTGGATAGTTCCTGAATAGTATTTCTTCCGAAGATTATTTTGACCGGATTAGCAAATTTGAAATTATTCATGGCTATATTTATTTTTATGAGATACAAAAATAGTCATTTCCGCTCATCATCATATGTTCCAATAAAAAATGCCTTAAATACTCTTTAATTTCGAATATCTAACCTCATCACATAATGTATCATTTTTATAAATGGCATTTTTGAAAACTGCCTCTTTACAAAAACCACATTTTTCCAGTACCTTTTGAGAAGGAATATTATAATCAAACACTCCGGTATGAATTCTCACTATATCCAGTTTGCTGAATCCATAGTCACAAATCAGGTTAACGGCTTTTGTCATAATGCCTTTGTTCCAATAGGGCTCTCCCAAAAAGTATCCTATTTCTGCTGATTTTCTGTAAACATCCGTTTCTTTATGCAGTCCGATATTCCCCACATATAATCCATCATATTCAATTGCGAAGAGTTGTGGCGGTTTTGTCTTTTGGCACATATCAATAAAATTTTCGGCATTTTGTAAAGTATAGGGGTGAGGAAAAGCATCCCGTAAATTATTAAAAATCTTACGATTATTAGCAAGTTCCACCAATCTGTATTTATCCTTTTGAGAAAATTCCCGTAAAGTAATATTCCCGTCAGTTAATTTTACCATATTCATTTTTGTTATAATTAATACTAACCTGAGTTCGATTAATATATTTTAATTCCAGCAAAAAAAAAAAATAATAAAATAGACGGCTATTCAAAGTGAAGAAAAAAGAGAAACAGGAAAAATGATTAATGTACTAAAATAACACCAATTG
>JAEWNB010000005.1 GCA_023392945.1 Bacteroidota bacterium | reverse complement strand
ATACAGGTAAGAGTAAACAAAGAGTTGAAATAGAATCTTCTGGTCGGGGTCAGTAAAGAGCGTAGACATATCATTGAATTGTAGATTTTTTTCATCTACTTTGCCGGTTTTGTAATCTAAAATTGTAATTTTATTATTACGTAAATCAATTCTGTCAACAAATCCTTTTAGTTGAATTTCCTCATTCCCGATTTTTAAAATATGATTATATTTTTTTTCAAGTTCTAAAACGGTAATTTCAGTTACCTCCAATTCTAATTTAACTTGTTCTAAATAGTTTTTAATTATCCGAAAAGTAATTTCGGTTGCCAGAAAAAGTCTTCCTTTGTCAATGTCTTGATTTCCAACATCTTTATTACTTTTAAACTTGCTGTGAATATTGTTATCCAGCTCTTTTAAATAGTTTTCAATTATTATTTTATAATTGGAACTATCTTCTTTGATTGAGGCAATTATATCCTTTAATATTTCGTGAACAACGCTTCCTATAACCTTTAATTCAATATTTTCACTAATAGTTTTAGGGCTTTCAATTTTTTCTACGCCGGCCAAATAAAATTGTAAAGGACAATTGATGTAAAGGGTAAGGTTTGAGGCAGAAAAGTTTATTTTTCGAAGTTTGGCAATAATATTCTCATCTTTGGTAATATCTAAATGATTTGTTTTCCCAATCTTAATGTTGGGCTGAATTGATATAGATTGGGTACAAAAGGTGACATTATTTTCAATTTTCTGCTTTTTTATTTCAAATTCAAGCTGATTGATAAATCTACTTTTTTCTGCTAAGGAGTCAGAAGAGTCATTGTTGTATATTAAAAAGACATTTTTGGCACGTTGGAGCAATCGGAAAAAATGGTATGCGTAAACAGAGTCTTTTTGTTCATATGTCGGTAGTTTGAAATGTTTTTTTACACTATACAAAATGAGTGAATTCTCTGTTTTCCCTTTTGGAAGAATCCCTTCATTTACGGACAACATAATTACATTTTCAAAATCAAGGCCTCTGGTTTCCAGTAATCCCATGATTTGTAAACCTTGATCGAAATCTCCTTTGAAAGGGATTGTAAGATTATTCAAATTATCATGAATAATATATTCAATCACCTTAATGTCAGAATATTCTTCAATGCCAATTGTTTCAAGTACCACAAGTGTCTCATTAAGCCCATTGATGATTAGATTGATATGTTCGAAAATAGGAGAGAGGTTGTCATAATTTGATATTAGATTAGTAAAGAATTCAATCAGAGTTATAACAAAATCACAGCCGGTATTTTCTAAATCAGGCATTGCTCCGAAGGGAAGTTGGGAGATGTCTTCTCTCTTAATAAAAATCCGGTTACTGTTTGTTAGATTATCAATGAATTCTTTATGACTTATATCTGTAAAATAACAATGCTTAATAAGGGGATTTTGAAAGTATGATAATAAATCTTTATGATAAAAAAGAGGTTCGTCATTTTTCTGAATTTCTTTAAAGCGATTTATATTTTTTACCATATCAAGAATAGTCTGAAGCAAAATATAGGCAGAGGTCTCTTTAAGAGGGAAACCCATGGTGAGATTTGCTTCGGAACAGTCGAATGAGTGAATAAAGGGCAGTAGCAATGATTCGTCGGCAAAAACCAACGCTGTATTGTTGAGATTCCCTTGAGACTCTTTTATTTCATTAAGTTTGTCAATGGCATAATATATTTGAGATATCTTCTTGGAAATTCCAACCTGCGTAATTGTTTTCTTTACCGTTGCAAAGTGGTTGGAAATACCCTTAACAGTTTCTAAGTTTAAATGAATTTTGAGTTTATCAAGAGCAGCTTTATAATGTTCAGCATACAAAACATCATAATCAAAATATATTTCAGCATTAAAATTATCTCGGTAAAATTGAATGATTTTAATTTCTGAAAGAGACAATGTGCTTAGTCCTGCAAATATATATCTTTTATAATGATAGTGTTGGGCATATTTTGAAATATTCTCTGCCACGTCCCTGTATAATAACCCATCATATCCGCCATTTTCTTTAAGAAGAGATTCAGTAAAATTGACATAAATATCTTTTAGGTGAGTATAGAAATTTATGTAGTATGTTTGATTAGCAGTGAGGCTTTCTTTCCCAAAAGAGGTTTCCAGTTCTTTAATGTCACCGATATTTTTAAATATTTGGGTGGCATCGGCCAATTGCATGTCTATGTCGTTAATGTCATGCAGAAAAATTTCTCCCCAGGAAATAAAATCAACGAAATTTTTTTCTTTTGCAAAATCTAATTCTTTGTATTTTGAAAAAAGCTTTATCAGGAGTGATAATTTTGACAATTTTTTATTGGGAGAAAGAGATTCAATGAAGTTATCTATGGCAAAGATAGCCGGTGAAAAGATTGGCTTTCCCGATTCTCTGATCAGCGATTGCTGTAATAATTTGGCTGCTCTTTTGTTTGGAAGAATCACAGCCACTTCATGAATGGGTATTTCCTTGTTTTCCAAAATATGATTTGCCAGTTCAGCTAAAAATGTCATTTTTTCCTCTCTTTCATTTTCTTTAAAACTGATTCTTGAACCCGTTTATATAGTAAATCCTTAAACGGAATTTGTTTGCGAATAGATTCGTTTTTTATGTCGCTATATTGCTGATAATCATTCATTATTTCATTCAAGGAGGTAAGATATATATCCTTTTTGTAAGATGGATCGAAAATTGCAAGGGTCTGTTCAATGAAATCCCATCCAAAGTTATACAAATTGGCATCAGTTATCATTAAGAGAATGACATCCTGGCTTTCAATATTTTGCTTTCTGGTTGAATCAACAACATATATTGCCGGATCCCAAATATCAGGATAAATAGTTTTATTATAGTACCAATAATCATTCTGACTGAAAAGGTGTTGTTTGATTGGGCTGTTCCAAATACTCCAGTAATAGCTGTCTGCGATGGTGAGCACTTTTGGAAGTGTTTTTGAAGAATCAGTGCGGAATTGCATAACGGGAAAATACATCTTCTCGTGGGGTAATTCCGTAAGTAAGTTCATCGGAGGTTCCATGTCAAAATCCAAATCTTTACTGATGGTAGAAGTTGAGTCGGAAATTTGAATCATTTCCGGAAGATCAAATTCAGTTGTCCGTTCAATGGTATTTACTAACTGAAAAGCTGCTTGCCACATCCCGTAAGTACTCCAGTGAACCCCGTATTTTGAATAGAGAAGATGATTAGTCTTCTTTTTAAATTCTTTAAAATAATTATTTAAATCGAGAAAGTTTACATTTTCTTTCTGACAATAATAAAGAAATCTTTCAAAATTAGATGTTGATTTGATTTCCGGATGATAATGATCCGGAATCTGTTCAGGGCTAAAGTAAGCCTTGCCGGGTTCAAAGACCAGTATCAGATCAATACCTTTCTCCTTTTTTAGTAAGATTTGTAGTTTTTTTAAGGCTTTTACTTTTTTTTCTATGAAGAAATCTCCGATATAATTTCTCCCAAGATATTCAGTTATATAAATCTCTTCATAAAAGTAATCATCTTTTCCCAAAACTAATTTTTTCGTACCGGAGTATCGGAAAAGTCTAAAATTCAACTCATTATTTAATCTTACCCAATTGTTGGAAAATCCAATATTTTGTTTGGTATAAGCTTCAGCGTTGTCTTGGAATTTATTACTAAAAAAATTGGTCCAAGTGAATTTGTTGAGATTGAATTCAATCTCAGGAATGTTATTTAGTAAGCTGCCTTTGCTTTGCGGGAAAAAAGAAAAAATGAAGGGGAGTGTCAGCAATAAACATATTGATGAGTAAATAATTATTTTTTCTAAGTTATTCTGACTATTCATTATTATTAAAACCTAAAGTAAATAAATGGGTTGGCAGCTCCTGCGAGTAAAGCTCCGCCGCAAAGAAGATACAAAACAACAGCCAAAATAAGTAAGCCAGCAAGTCTTGGCATAGGCATGTTACGATCAAAGAGTTTAAATTGCAAATTCTCAAGTTTCCCCCAAATTCCCATAAAGGAAAATAGGATTGCAGAAATAAGAATTACAATGAATTTAGTATTGAAGGAAAATTCATCAATACGATTATCAAAGATAAACATTTTCTTGATGAAGGCAAATGCGTAGTTGATGCTGTCGGAGCGGAAAAAAACCCACCCAATGATGACAACGAAAAAGGTGAAAATGGTTGATGGAATACGACCAATTTTTTTCAGCACTTTGAGAAGAAACAGTTTGTCTGCCATAATGAAGATTCCGTGATAGGCACCCCAGACCACAAATGTCCAGTCGGCTCCATGCCATAAACCCGATATTAAAAAGACGATGATAAGGTTTAAATACATTCGACTGACTTTAACCCGATTGCCGCCGAGAGAAATGTAAAGATAATCCTTCATCCAATTGCTGAGAGAGATGTGCCATCTTCTCCAAAATTCAGTAATGCTTTTTGAAATGTAAGGGAAATTAAAGTTTTCTAAAAACTCAAATCCAAACATTTTACCTAGCCCTATTGCCATGTCTGAATAACCGGCAAAGTCAAAATAAATTTGAAATGTGTATGCCAAAATTCCTATCCAGGCAGTTACGGTAGAAAAATAGTCGGGCGAAACTGCAAAAATCATATCGGCTTGCTCGGATAGAACATTGGCAATCAATACTTTTTTTGATAAACCTATCATAAATCTGATAAATCCCACAATTCGGTTAGAAAAACTATTTTCGTCTTCTCTACTGTTAAGTTGGGTTTGGATATCTTTGTATCTAACGATAGGCCCGGCAATTAGCTGCGGAAACATTAGAATGTAAAGGGCATAATAGGCGAAATTTTTTTGAGTGGGAGTAGTCTTTCGGTAAACGTCGATAACGTATGACATTTTTTGAAAGGTTAGAAATGAGATTCCTATGGGCAAAACAATACTGACCCATTTATAGGGTTGAAAACCGAATATCCCCAATAATTCATTGACATTCCCTATGAAGAAATTGGCATATTTGAAATATAGAAGAAGCGATACATTGATGGCGATGGATACAAAAAGCCACTTTTTACGGTGATTTTGATTTCCCTTAGAGATTCTTTCGGCGATATAAAAATCGGCCACCATCGACAAAAGAGCTATCAGAATAAAATCAACAGCTCCCCAGGTATAAAATAGTAAGCTGAAAAAAAGTAAGGTGTAGTTTTTTATTTTTTTAGGAGATAGATAGTACAATAGAAGAACTATCGGAAGAAAAATAAAGAGAAAAATGGAGCTGCTGAAAACCATGTTTAGCTATTAGCGAAGTTAGTATTTAATGATTTTAAGGGATTTAACCGGTTGATCCTGAATATCAATTTGTAACAGATACATTCCTGAATTGAAAGAGTTAATATCAATTTTTGTGATGTTATCTATTATATTTTTTTGTAATAGGAGTTTCCCTGTCATATCAAGAAGTCTCGCTTTTCCATTTAGATAACCTGTACCGTCAAATTTTATTATGAAGTAGTTACTTGTGGGATTCGGATATATCAGGCAATTGGTTTCGTTATTAAAATCCTCTATGGAAACGGCCGGAAGGACTGTCATGGAAATAGGAATAACAAGGCTATTTCCATCTTCCACATTACAGGTGAGATTAGCTTCATAAGTTTCTCCAACAAATTTATTATTGGCATTAAATGTCAAGGTAACCTCTTTGGTCGAAAGTGCGTTTATGCTGCCATTTGGATAGTTAACAGATGCCCAGTTTATGGGGTTGTTGTTTGTACTCAAAAGACTGTTATTGAAAAGTAAAAATATCGGAGTGGTAGATTGGAAGTATAGAATGGTATCTAATGTTGAATATTGGGGAATTGCAACAGAAACCATATCAGGATTGACAACAATATTAGGGATATAAGTGTCTGATGAAGGAAAGCAAATATCGTCAACAAAGACCTTGTCGAGTCCTCCAACAGTATTTACATCTTTTGAATATACCCACTTGAAAATGTGTTGACCGGCAGAAACAGGGTAAGAGATCATCTCCCATGGATGGGTGCCTGACCATCGTCCTTGCATTACATCATCAATATAAAATGATAGCCAATCATAATTGTTTTCTGTGGATGTCATTCTAAAGAAAGAAATTGTACCTGCTAATCCAATAGTGGCATTAATTAACATAGTACTTGTTCCATAGTGATCAATTTCTGCTGAAGCAGCCGAGTGATTTGTCGAGTTGAAATAGGCCTCGGAAATTTGCCATGGGGGATCTGTAGAATTAATAAATCCGGGATTTGCAGATTCGAAATTTTCGCAATTTTTTTCACCAATAATCGAAAAAATAATTGTTTTAGAGAAATTATTGTTGACATATAAGTCCAAAATTGCATCAACTGTATTTCCTTCAATGAAGGAAGAGGAAGGAAGTAATAAAAATTCAGCAACCGCTTCACCTTCGGGCAAAATCGAAGATATAACCGAACTTGAAGTGGAGGAAACCTGAACGTTGGGATCATCAATCCTTAAATTACAAGTGATGTTATTGATAGCATCATCACCATCATTTCTCAACGTAATAAAAAGTGAGTCAACTTCATTTGGATCTAGGAGACAGTCGTTATTATCACTTATGTAAAAATCAGTAAGATTGATTTCAGAAGCATAAACGATAAAACTAAAATTCCCTGAAGAGGGGAATCCGTCACAAGTAATAGTGGATAAAAATTCTAGTACATGTTCGTTTGGCGTAGAATAACCCACTACAAAGCTGATGGCGTTATTTAAAGTGTATTCGTTTCCTGCTGCAATGTATCCAAAAAACTCATTGTCGTCAGTCATTGTAACATTATCATCCACAATTGAAAAGTTTAGATTACAATTATTGTAAGCCATAGTATCTACATTTTTGACTTTTACAGAAAGGTAAACGGTGTCCCCAATATTGATGATATTGTCTCCTCCTGCTTCCACCTCAATTGAAGTGATAAGCAATGGATCTGGATATATGCTGCTAATAGATAGTGTTTTATGTTGAAAAACATCATTGTTGTCCCAACAGGTTACGTCAAATGTTAAATTTGTAAATGGTTGAGCAGTAATTCCTGAAAGCTCACCCGAAGAAGAAATGGTGAGTACATCAATTTTTTTTGGAGGAGTAAACCGAAAATTTCGGTTTGCAATATTGGAGCAAAGGGTGTTGCTTGCCGGAGTTTCAGAAAATATTCTGGCATCTACGCGTGAAATTGCAGAAGTCCCATGTCTTCCAATATAGACCATATTGCCATAATAGATCTCAATAATTCCGTCTTTAGATAATTTTACAGTATACTGAATAAGGCTTGCGCTTTGATTGCTGATTTTCCCATTGACAATCAAGGTGATAGCTTCATTAGTGCTGATTTTTTGAATGCTGGATATGGTGAGGTCATCTTTAAAGGGTGCAATCATACGTGTAGTCTTGTCCTGCAGAACATTATTTTGTAAAAAAGGCCA
>JAEWNB010000004.1 GCA_023392945.1 Bacteroidota bacterium | reverse complement strand
GGCATTTCCCGAGGTCGAGATTACACTTTGCAGACTTGCAAATATATTTCCCGAGGTCGGGATTTTATCATCCAGACTTGCGGGAGCATTTCCCGAGGTCGGGATTACACTTTTTAGATTTATAAATATATTTCTCGAGGTCGAGATTACACTTTGCAGATTTGCAAATATAATTCTCGAGTTCGGGATCACGCCATGCAGACTTGCATATACATTTCTCGTGGTCGGGATAACACCATGCAGACTTGCAAATACATTTCCCGAGGTCTGGATTTTATCATGCAGACTTGCATATATACTTCCAATATATAAAATTACACTTTGCAGATTTGCAAATATACTTCCAACATGTAAAATTACACTTTGCAGACTTGCAAATATATTTCCGACATGTAAAATTACACCACGCAGATTTGCAAATATAATTCTGACAGAAAAAAACATACTTTGCAAGTTTGCGAACTTGAAGCAGAGAGCAGAAGAGATTAGAAACAATCAGAAAAGAAAAAGAAAACTACTGAAGAAAAACAAAGCGAGACTGCAATTCCTAACATCAACAGCATAGAGAATACTTTTGCAATGAGTGCAGAGTTGTTAGTTGTTAGTTGTTAGTTGTTAGTTGTTAGTGTTGGCAATATTTGCAAGACTATTACCGACAGGGGAGATTCCTCGACCTCTTCATTTTTAGCTCTCTATAGGGTTTTGGTTATGAAAACGATCGGAATAGATGATATAGATGTGGAGATAAAAATTTTCTTCTATATTTGCAATCTCATTTAGAACTACCTTTCAAAAAGAAAAACTAACAGAATGACTAAACGTAATGTAATCTTATTGAACCAATACGATAAGTTGGTTTCGCAAATATCTAAAACTTACATAGAAGGCAACCGAAAAACAGTAATGGCAGTGAGCCGTCAGGTAACGGAAACCTACTGGGAAGTCGGAAAACAAATTGTTGAATTTGAACAGAATGGAAATCAACGTGCCGAGTACGGAAGTAGCCTGATGGAACGTTTGTCAAAAGATCTTTCATTACTTCACGGAAAAGGTTTTAGTCTGAGTAATATCAAAAGAATGAGACAATTATATCTCACTTTTCCAAATGGTGCGGAGCTTCCGCACCAATTGAGTTGGAGCCATTTGGTAGAACTTTTAAAAATTAATGATCCGTTGGAACGTTCTTTTTATCAAAAACAGGCTATTCTTGAAAATTGGAGTACCACAGAATTGATCAGACAAAAGAAAGCAGCGCTATTTTTACGTTTGGCAGCATCGAAAAACAAAGATGAGATATTGCAATTGGCTCGAAAGGGACAGATTATAGAAAAACCGGAAGATATAATTAGAGAGCCTTACATCTTGGAATTTCTTCAAATACCCAAATCCTATTATTTAAGCGAATCGGAATTGGAGGAACGTATTATCGGAATTTTACAAACTTTTTTGCTCGAAATGGGAAAAGGATTTGCTTTTATCGGTCGACAATATAGAATTACCCTTAATAATCATAATTATTATGTTGATTTAGTTTTTTATCATCGTATTTTAAAATGTTTTGTATTGATTGACTTAAAAAAAGATGAAGCAGGATATGAAGATATCGGGCAAATGAACATGTATCTTGGATATTTTCAAAATGAAGAAAATACCCAAGACGATAATCCTCCCATTGGCATTGTTCTTGTTCGTGAAAAAGATGAATTATTAGTAAAATATGCAATGCATAATATTAGTTCTCAATTATTTGTTTCTCAATATCAGTTTTACTTACCCGATAGAGAGGAGTTAAAAATATTGATTGAAAAGCAACTAAATGAGGATGAAAATCATAAATAATTACTTTGTATCCTCTGTGCAATCTTACGCCTCATGGGCAACCGGCTCTGCAAAGCCGGCTTTGAAACAGAAAACTATACCACCCTCTTGGTGGAGCTAGGGTTATTGTAATTCGCAAGGAAGAAAATCCAAAGGGCTGAGAATTCTGTATTGGCAATAGTCGATGCCCGTAGAGGCGCCCAAATGAAAAAGATGAATATCACCTTGGCATATATGAATCAGGCAAGAGAAAGTTGGTTGGAAAGAATGTAGCAGAAAATTGGGAGCCTTTAGAATTGGAAATAAATGAAGGGTTGCAAGTCGGCAGTAATAAACTGATACAAGAGAAAGACAACAGCAAGGACTACAATCGCCATAACCCACAGAGGAAGGAGGGCGAAGTTTATTCGATACCATCTTTTCCAGCGTTCCGGTAGCCAGTGGATGATCATTCCTATGGCAAAAAGGATGAAGACAAATCTGTATTCATAAAGTACTTTAGGGACAATGCCTTCAGTCCACTCGCCCCCAATTCGGGTGACCATGCTTTTGGCAGTATTCCAGGCGGTGCGGTTTGCTTCTGCAGGGTCAAGGTTGGAACCTGAGCGGAAAAAGAGTCGTGTAAAGGTGATGAAGACAAAAGTGAGCATAATAGACCAAGCCCTGTTGACCCATTTGAGTGGGTGGGCAGTAAAAATCCAAGAATAAATATTGTCAATAAAGGTTCCAAAGAATATAATTCCCATCCATACAGAGCCAATGACGAAAGCGGGATTCGGGAAAAAATATTCAAGTCCGATAAAGGCAGCGAAGCATAGGAAAGTAAGGATAGTTCTGCTAAATTTTTTAAGGTTGCGCCATAATTTGAAGATGAGAATGCCAACTCCGTTCAATCCACCCCAAATCATAAAATTCCAACTGGCTCCGTGCCATAAGCCACCCAGAAGCATGGTAATCATGAGGTTTATTTGGGTTCTCACTTTGCCTTTTCTGTTGCCGCCAAGAGGAATGTAGAGATAATCCTTAAGCCAAGTGGAGAGCGAAATATGCCATCTGCGCCAGAAGCTGCCGGGGTTGGTTGCCTTGTAGGGAGAGTTAAAGTTCTGCGGCAGGTAGAAGCCCATGAGCATGGCTACTCCAATGGCGATGTCGGTGTATCCGGAAAAGTCGGCATAGACTTGCAATGAGTAAACAAATACTGCCATGAGATTTTCAAATCCGGTGAAGAGGTTGGGATTGTTGAATACCCTGTCGGCAAAATTAACCGCAAGATAATCACTCATGATAATCTTCTTGAGTAAGCCGTTTAATATCCAAAATACGGCAATGCCAAACTGACGGCGTGAAAGGAAGAATTTTTTATATATCTGAGGAATAAACTGGTTGGCTCTAACAATAGGACCGGCTACTAATTGAGGAAAGAAGGAGACATAAAAGCCGAAATCAAAGAAATTTTTAACATGGGATACTCTTCTGCGATAGACATCCACAATATAACTTATGTTTTGAAAAGTAAAGAAAGAGATACCCACCGGCAAGAGAATTCTTTCAGCATCGAAGTAGTTATTTCGGGTAACTTCATTGGTCCATTTAGCCAAATAATTGACCACTTCATAATCTGAGTTGAAAAGATTGTTATGAAGATCGGTAAAGAAGTAAGCATATTTAAAATAGAAAAGCACCAGCAGGTTCACTCCCACCCCTAGGATCATGTAGAATTTTCGTTTCCCCTGTTTTTCATTAACATCGATTCTTTTCCCTATAAACAAGCCAAAGAAAGTCGAAAAGACAAGCAGGAGGACAAACAATCCTGAGGTTTTATAATAGAAAAGAAGGCTGACCAGAAAGAGGAAAGTGTTTCTGAGGAGTATTCTGTTTTTTACCAGAGCGAAACCTGCAAAGACAATGGCAAAGAAAGCCCAGAAATAGAATTGAGTAAAAAGTAACGGATAACGCTCATCAAAGGAGAATACAATAGTAAAGAAGCTTTTGAGGTTTTCTAAGTTCATGGATGAATGTATTGCCTAATTCCTACTATTAATAATAATCTTATTGTTTTTTTGCAAAAGTTCCGTTTCAAAGAGGACGCATTTATTTTTTGCATGAATAAAGGCGTTATAGAAGAGATCTCCGAGGAGATTGTATCCGGTGTGGGTAAAGTGTACGCGGTCTTTTTGTGCCAATCCTGCTAGTCGCCATTTGTCCATCGACTTGAGTCCGCCCATAATTTCAAACTGATCCCAGACTGCACCGGCGGTTTGGGCTGCCAGTTTATAAAAGACACCCCGGGCAAGGGGACCGTTATTATTAACGCAATATTTCCCTTTGCTCACTCTTTTGAAGCTGTCGTTATTGGTTACAAAAACAAAGGCACAATTTGGATTTACCTGTTTAACTTTTTCAATTAGAAGCAGATATTCCTGTTGAAACTGTAAAGTATCGAAATCAGGGTCGGCAGCATCATTAATGCCCAGCCCGAAAATTACCATATCCGGGTTCAGCAGTTCCAGATCTTTTACAAAGTAGTCACATTTCAGATAGGACTCCACGGAAGCGCCATTCACGCCGAGAGAATGGAAGGTAATTCCGGGGTTTTGATTCTCAAGCAGAATGCCTGTCAGCGTAAATACCGAATTGGAGTCACAAGGAATTCTAATCAAAAAGGAATCTTTAAAAGGAGCGGTTTTATAAATGAATCGTCGGGCGGCAGTGTCAATTTCTACCGGTTTATATTCAACGCTGTCAATCCATACCGAGGGAACCACATTGCCGGTATCGGAAAAGCCTAAAATATAAATCAAATCCGAGAGATAAGGGATCTCCTTATCATTCATTTTAATGGTAATATCAGTAATTGTATCACGGGTATAGACTGCGATGCCTGTCACTCCGAGAGGTTTTTCAATATTCTGATAGACATTTCTTATTAGCGAGAACTCGCGGGTTTTGGATACTTTGTAATCGGCGGGATTATTACACCTTTTAGCAGTCGAATAAGGGAAAATCATCCCTCTACCGGCGATTAAATCTGTATGTTGGAGTAAAATATTGCGGCGAATTCTATTGGAAAATGTCCCTGCTTGAATATGAGATCCTCCAATTTGTACAATATTAATATTTCCGGATTTATTGGTGATGACAGACTCATATTTAGCGAAGAAAGGCATTAACAGGGAAGTATCCTGACTGAAGCTGAAAGTGTCAGCTTGAAAATTGGCAAAATCAAGGGTATCGAGAAGAAGATATTCCTCTTGTGAAAACAACGAGATAGAACAGGTGCAGAATAATAGTGCTAAAAGAGATGCTATTTTTTTCATTTTCCGGGAGATGATTTAGCGACTTCGCTCCACATTTCATCAAACTTGGACTCACCCATAGATTGTTGAAGATTGTAAAGGTTAACCATGGTTGAAAAAGAATTTGATAAGGCAGTTCCTATTTTAGTAGCTCCTGATGGAGAGAAGTGGATATAGTCAGTGCCGGCATATCCGCTGTTCACCCAAGTAATCATTGAGTTATGGCCTCCCATCACTGAGTACATATCCCAAAAAGCGGCTCCATTTTCATTGGCGGCTTCTTTCAGAGCCTGATTTACAGCAGGCAGCCAGGGATAGGTTTGCAATTCTCCGTCAACTCTGACAGACATGTCGGAAGGTCCGATAAAGAGAATTTTTACATTGGGATAAATAGAGGATAAGTAGCGAATTTGCCTTGCAACTCGCTGTTTATAGCCCTCAACACTTTTCTTCCCATTGATGCCGGGGATAGAATTGCCCCCAAACTGAAGGATGATAAGTCCTACATCAGCCAAGCGGTATGATTCTGAAAGGATTGAGTCTTTTATTAAGGTAAAGTTAGTTCCCGAGCAGCCACGAAGAGGAATATTATCGACATTTACACCCGGACCGTTATCGACCATAACGCCGTAGATATCAGCTTCTCCGCTGAGCGTCATAGAAATAGAAGTAGTGGGCGTATCCAGTTGCCATACAAAACTCTGCACCCCTTCATTAAGACTGTTTTTATGGAACACTTTGCGACTTTTCTTATCGGCAAGAGAAGCTGTAAAATGTCCGCAACGGTCGTTAAAAAGAAGCGTTACCTTATTAAAATGGTGAAGACGTTTATCAAGTTTTGCATTTTTAGTCGCAGTAACCGTAAAGTTGGCAGTTCCGACCAATCTGTGGCAACGGGCCATAATGCCATAATTTTTATCGCTCGAACGGTTACCGTCACCGTAGCTGCTGTAAACCGAAAAATCCCCGGAAGAATACTGATAGACGGATGAAGTAGGAATAGATTGCACGATGGGTAACAGACCGGGACCACCGCCACCAAAAGCTGATTGAAAGAAAATACGGAGGTCCGAAGTAATTCTATCCATTTCAATCTGGGAATCGCCGTAGTGAAGAACTCTGATTACCCTTTTGGTACCACGGGCATGGTTCATTTCATAAAAAAGATCGTCAAAGAAATGAATATCATCATTTGGGAAGTAGAATCTTGCAGGATGACTAGCCACAATAGTATGATAGAAATTGAGAGTATCTTTCATTCCCGAGAAGAGATTCTCTTCCAGGTCGGGGTCAATACCGCTCATAATATCGTCCACATTTTCTGAAGGAGCTTCATTCCGTGTCAATATTTTTTCGAGTGAAGGGAAGCGAAGTGTTACATTTCCTATCGGGATTCCGTCAGCCGGAAAAAAAGCGCTGAGCAACGCCAACCCTGTAATAATCAAAAAAATAAAAATTACTATTTTATAAGATTTCATTGCTCTCGTTTTCTTCACAAAAAGGAGTGCAAAAATAGAAAAAATATTATTAGAAAATTTCCAAAGCAATATGATTACATCATATTACTTTACATTCTTAAGCATTTTAATCATTTCAGCAGGGTTCTCCGATTTAAAAACGGTATTGCCGGCAACCAGAATATCCACTCCGGCCTTGGTCAGGAGTGATGCATTTTCCAAATCCACACCGCCGTCAACTTCAATCAGGGCATTGGACTTATTTTTAATGATCAGCTCTTTCAGTTCTTCAACTCTGCGTAATGAGCGTTCGATGAACTTCTGTCCTCCGAAACCCGGATTAACAGACATTATCAATACCAAATCAACATCTCCGATAATATCAGCCAATCCTGCAACAGGGGTATGCGGATTGAGTGCCACGCCGACGAGCATATCTTCATTTTTAATCTGATGAACAGTTCTGTGTAAATGCGTACAAGCTTCCCAGTGAACTGTAAGCATATCTGCACCTGCCTTTTTAAAATCAGCGATATAATGTTCAGGATGTACAATCATCAAATGCACATCCAACGGTTTCTCAGCCATTGAACGGATTGCTTTCACAACAGGAATTCCATAGGAAAGATTCGGGACAAAAACGCCGTCCATAATGTCAAGGTGAAAAAAATCGGCAACAGAATCATTTACCATTTTAATGTCATCAGCCAAGCAACAGAAATTTGCTGAGAGCATTGAGGGAGATATCAAAGGCTTCATAATAATAAACTTTATATTAGAAAGTGCAAAAGTAGAAAAAAATAATGAGAATTATCTCTTTCCTCTCACCAATTGATAGGAATGGTCAATCATTTCTTTAATCATCGAAGAAGAGAGTGTCCCGTCCAGGGCGACCGTATTCCAATGGACTTTATTCATGTGATAGCCGGGTGTTATTTCGGAGAAATGTTCTCTCAGTTCGACTGCTTTTTCGGGATTACATTTCAAATTGATAGTGGAAGGATTATCGAGTGAAACCAATAAAAAGATCTTTTTATTCACTCTAAAGACAAGAGTATCATCATCAAAAGGCAGTGCTTCATCTGCACCTTCCTTAGATAAACAATAATCTCTAATTTCTTCAATATTCATAATCTTTAAAAATCAATTCAAACAAAAGTACAAAATTAATCAGAAAAAAAAGTCAATATCGATAATCAACAAATATTGTATATTTGCCGGTTTAATTTTATGATCATGTCGAAAGAAAGATTTGCTATTATCGGTGCCGGTCATTTCGGTTCTGCCATTGCGGTTGCGTTGTCGCAAAGAGGGGCAGAAGTATTGGTTATTGACTCTGATATTAATGTAATTCAGGACATTTCAGATGATGTAGCCTATGCAGTGTGTATTGATGCCATCAACAAAAAAGCATTAATTGCCGAAAACATTGAGGATTTTGATGCTGTCATTGTTTCCATAGGGAATGATTTTGTGGCGCGATTGCTGTGTGCTGCCAATTTGTTGGATTTAGATGTCAAAAGAATTATTTGCCGCACCATGGATGCCAATCAGCAAATCATTTTGGAAAAGATGGGAATAACCGAATTTCTCTCTCCGGAAAATGAAATTGGAACTCTTTTCGCAGAGAGGTTGATGAATCCCAGTATGATTTCTTACTTACAACTCCCCGATGAGTATAAAATTGCAGAAATCCTCACTCCGTTGAAATTGGTAGGCATGACTCTTGCTGATGTTGATTTTCGTGACAATCACCGTTTAAGTTTGATTACCATCCGGCGGGCTTATGAAGAAATTGAATCTAATAAAATCAATACCAAGGAACACATTATCGGTGTTCCTGAAAACTCTACTGTTATTCAGGAAAATGATTGCTTTGTCCTGTTTGGAAAAAGTCAAGACATTGAAAACTTTATCAAAATAAATCAATAAGATAAATGAGCAGTAGAACTGTTAGCAATTACAGGAGAAAACTGAATTTACATATTGTGGTTAATCAGGACAGAGTAACCAGAATCATGCGAATTCTTAGTTTTTTTATTTCCTTGGGGACTATTGCTGCCATCATCATTTATCACGGCTTTTATATCACTGTAGAAGTAAAAGAGATTATTCGTACTGTTGTCTTCGCCAGTATATTCTTTTACGTAATCAAGTACTTCTTATTGTTATTTTATTCTTTAAATATTAAAAAACGAATAAGGGAGTCCCTGTTTGAATTTGTGGTCATCATTTTACTGATAATAAATCTCCTATCCAATTTATTCTTACCTGACAATCTCAATATTCTTCAGGGAAAATTCGGCGATTATTACTTATTGTTGATTCAACTCTTTTTTCTTGTTGTGGTTACTATTGAACTTTCTAAAGTAAGCACTTTTTTAACAAAGATTCATCTCAGTCCTTCCTCTTTGATGCTTTTGTCCTTTTTAATTTTGATATCAGTAGGAACCTTACTGTTGATGCTCCCACGCATGACCATCAATGGAATTTCATTTATTGATGCTCTTTTTACTTCCACTAGTGCCACTTGTGTCACCGGATTAACTGTAATCAATATCGGTTCTGAATTTACCCTAAAGGGGCAAGTCGTGATTATGATTCTAATCCAATTAGGCGGTATTAGTATATTAACATTTGCCACTTTCTTTACCACTTTTCTTTCCGGGGCAAAACAAGGACTCCGCTACCAACACATGGTCAAGGACTTACTTTCCACCAATAAGCTTTCAGAGACCTATCTTCTATTGAGGGAAATTGTCACTGCCTCCTTTTTCATTGAAGTTGCAGGAGCCATATTATTATATATGTATTGGAAAAATATCGGAATTTTTGATACTGATGGGCAAACTGTTTTTTATTCACTTTTTCACGCTGTATCTGCTTTTAACAATGCCGGATTCTCTTTGTGGGATGCCAATCTGATGGACCCTCAAATCACGTTCAGCTATTTTCCCCTTACCATCATAATGATTTTAGTTTTTTTGGGTGGAATTGGATTTTTGGTTATCAGCGACTTTTTTAATCCTCAGTTTATCAGAGAAAGAAAAAAATTCAGATGGAAAAAATTGCTTCCAGGAACTCAGATCGTATTGATTACCACTTTCATGATTATATTTCTTGGAACCATCGTTTTCTATTTTTTGGAAAAAGATATTTCCATGGCTAACAGGACAACTTTTTTCGATAAAGTATTTACTACCTTATTTCATGTTGTGGTTGCACGTACAGCAGGATTTAACATGGTTAATTTAGCAAATATGGCAATTCCGGGTATGTTTCTGCTTATTGTAATCATGTTTATCGGGGCATCTCCCGGGTCTACCGGCGGTGGAATTAAAACTACCACTTTCTTTGTATTGATAAAATCTGTGTTGGCTACTATTCAAGGTAAAAAAAGCATTGAATTTAATAAAAAGACTATTCCTTTTGAACTGGTTGACAAAGCTTACTCTATTGTCTTTATGTCTCTGATGATTGTCATTGTCTCAGCATTTGCTTTAGCAATTGTGGAACCCACTTTTAATTTTATTAATATCCTTTTTGAAACTGTTTCTGCCTTTGCCACATGCGGATTATCATCCGGAATTTCGCCCGAATTAAGCTCTGCCGGAAAGACCATCCTGATTATTGACATGTACATTGGAAGAGTCGGGACACTGACACTTGCCTATGCTTTAAGTAAAAGAGTAAAAGAAACCAGACATCAATATCCGGACACTTACTTTATGGTGGGATAAAGAGATTATTTTTCCCCGTTTAATATGTCGGCAATGTGAATAACTTCAAGTCCGATTCCTTTTGCCTGAATAAAGGCATCCATAGCTTGCAAACAATGAATATCGGTAGAAGTAACATATTGCGCTCCGTGCATATATATTTTATTGATAATTTGCTCAAGCATAATATCGGAAGTTTCGGGATTTGAATAGGCAAAACGACTATTGGCAGAGCAACACAAATTCATTTCAGGATCAGTCAACAAATCAAGTCCTAAAGTATTACGCAACAATATTTCCGGTTCATCATCCAGTTTATAAAGATTTCTTGCCGAACAGGATTTAAAATAAAAAACCCGATGATTAAATGAATTTCCCAAATTAGTTATTCCTTTAACATTAACAATATAATCAGTAAGTTCGTAAATATTATGGGTAAACATTTTTAATTCTGCGGGCACTCTCACATTTTCGAATAACTGCTTGTAATAATTTTTGATAAAACCCACACAGGCAGAAGAAGGCACCACCATTGGATATTTACAATTATACTCAGACATAAGCTTTTCTCCAAGAATTTTGGCATTGTCAATAGCTCCTTCAAAATAAAATCTTCTTCCACAACAAGTTGAATTTTCATTATAGTAACATTCATCTCCGATTTTATCCAATAAAGAAATTACACTATAGGGAATATTCGGACTGAACATATCCATGTCACATGGAATAAATAAATTAACCGGATTCTTTTTCTTTTGTTCTGACATCTTTTTTAAGGATTATAGTTTGCAAAATTAAACTAAATAATTTAATACTGCTTTCTTATTTCAAAAATAAGTAACTTTGTAAATTAAAAAAAATCCTTTTATAATCTGCGTAACAACTGTTATATATGTCTCAAAATAAAATTCTCCCTTATCACTCGATAAATGAGCTTCAGGAATTTCTTTCGATAAGCCCCTACTCTTCTCTTTTTTTTATTGTGGATAATCAAGTAGCAGCCTTACACCCAAATTATCCGGCAGGCTTATCGGTTGACTGTCCTATCTTTAGTTTGATAATAAAGGGCAGTGAAGTAAGCAAAAACATAGAATCTGTATTCACTATTTGGAAAGAGTTGCTTAAAAACAATATTCCCAAAAACGCTTTGATAGTAAATTTAGGAGGTGGAACCATCTGTGATATCGGTGGATTTGTTGCGGCAACCTACAAAAGGGGAATTCACTTTGTAAATATTCCTACTACACTTTTGGCTATGATTGATGCAGCCATCGGAGGTAAAAATGGCATCAATGTCAACCATATCAAAAATGCTGTTGGAACAATTCAATTGCCCCAAAAAGTCTTTAAAGATGAATCTTTTCTAACTTCCTTACCACATCGGGAATTGATGAGCGGATTCGGAGAATTGATAAAATATGCTTTGATTGGAGATGTTTCATTATGGAATGAACTTCAAGATATCCCCAAAATTAATCTAAATTCCATACAGTTTGAATGGATTAATAAAGCTGCAAATTATAAGAAAAATATAGTTAAAGAAGACCTTTATGACGAAGGTAAACGTCATGTCTTAAATTTCGGTCATACTATTGGTCATGCACTTGAAAGCTATTATCTCACCAGGAAAAGAAAGCTCTCTCACGGACATGCAGTTACAATGGGAATTTGTTGTGAATCCTGGATCTCTCATTTGCACCAATTAATTTCAAAAGAAGAGGCTATTGCCATCAGAGATTTTATAAGCCGCCATTATTTTATTCCTATGGTTCCTTCTGAAGATTTTGAATTAATCTATAAAATAGCTTTATATGATAAAAAAAACAGAGCTGACTTCATCAATGTCACCCTGCTTTCAGCAATCGGGAAAGGAATTCCCGACCAATCCACCAATGAGAAAGAAATCAAAGAAAGCCTTACATTTCTTTTTATGTAATATCTCATAATCAAACTCTATCTATGAATAAAATCACCAAACGGACGATCCTTATTTCAGGCCTTGTCCTGATACTGACAGGAGTAATTTACTTTACTTTTTTCAATCATAATTTTGTAGAGACTATTAAAAGAAAGAGTGCCGAGATACTGGTACATGAATATATCCCGAATCAGAATTATGACATTGCCACCCGTCTTGTATCACAAAAGAGTGACTCGGTATATAAAGACTTTAGGAAAAATTATCGTTTTCACTTTCAAACTATTGGGGTTTGCAGTTTTGAAGACAGCAGTAAAATGATTTTAATTTCCGAACCACCCCCCTATTTTGAAACCGACAGTCTCAAATCCATTTTATCAAAATTCACTCATCAGGTCAAAACAAAATATCATAGAATGGGTTATGACGGAAGAGTAACTGACATTGTAATCTCTTTGGCCAATGCCACCAATGAAAATATTGACAATCTCGTTGCCAGACTTTCCAAAGAATTATACCTATCAGACTATAAACCTTTTCATATTACATTACCTGCAAATAATAAAAAAGTATATTTTTCAAAATCTAACCTTGATTATCAAATAAGCCTCAGCGAATTCAACGACTGGTTTTTAAAGCAAGATGAACAGTTTATTCAGGGGAATGATACCAATAAGAGACTGACTGTAGAGAGTATCTTTAAAAACAAAAAACGGGGTGTCTATTTCAGCAAATTACCAGGCTTTGTAGCGTGGGCAATTGCCAAAAACAGCGATTTAAAATCACAGCTTCCCTACATTCGTCAATTCACTTTGGATGCAGACCTAATTCTCGGAGCTTTAGCCGACTCTGCCACATTGGTCATTATCGGTCGTGAACGCGAATCTCCCATTTATGAGCTGCCCCCACTCAACATTGAATCTGTTCTGTTATTAGCCTCCATTACCGAAAAGGAACTTGCCCAAAGTTTGGATATTAATGATTTTTTGGCCGGCAAAATGATGAATGGAAAAGACTGGTGCCCTACCTATCTGAGCAGAGAACTTGAAAACACCGAATTCGGTCATTTGATGACCATTACCGACATTTTGCTCAAGGATTGGTCCGAAAAAGGAACTATCAAAGAAGAGTACTACCACTATCCTGAACCGGGATACTATCCTTTCAATCGACCTTTGTTTAAAAAACTGGGGCTCAATGAACTCGTTTATAACTGGAACAGTGCTAATGCCATGTATGCCATCGACCTGGAAAGTAGGATCACCCTTTATACCTTGAACAGAACCGGATCGCTACCCGTCTCCTATTTCAACTCTCAAGAACGAAGTCAATCGGTAGGTTCACAATATGAGAATCAAGCCTATTACTATTTCGCCACCCTTGGCAATACTGATTTGGTAAGAGTTGTACAATACACTGCCCTCTATCAACTTTTTATGGACAATGGGATCAGATATTCCGGAGATATTCATTCCGCATTTCCGGGGAATAAACCTTTTCTGCTCTTAAAACCCACCAGAAATCTCTTGAAATTATTCAAAGAGATGAGCAATACAGATATCCAACATTTTGCCGATTCTCTTTCAGAAAGAAATTTTATACGCTATCATAAAGAAAAAGTTATTGAACAACTTCAAGACAATGAAAACAGATATCGCATAAACTATAACGAAGAGCAAAAAGGTAGAATATTTTCCGATGTCCAAAAAAACAATAGCCAATATATTGAAAAAGAGATGTTAGCCGTTAAAAGCAGATTAAATCTACTTTCGGAAGAGCAATTTGAGAAGCTGGCAAAGTTCTTAGCCTACCCACGTGGTTTCAAAATAAACAGTCAGGAAAGTTATAACACTATGTTATTAGGCCGAAAAGTAAATCAATTGATGAGAACCATCGGAAAGCACAATCTCGATATTTTTAATATCGACCTTAGTGACGTAAAGAACTATTTTGTCTCTTCTTTAAGTCATTCTTCTGCAAGATACCTTAAAACTCCTTCTATCATTGTTACTTTTAACGATTTTATCACAACCGGCGGGCACAATATATCGTCTAAAATAAGCAGAGTCAATTCCATGACCAACTATAAGAAGTCAAATTACAAGCCAACACAGACTTATGAGCAAGAGAAGAAAGCAATAGAGCAACCTGTAATTGTAGCCTCAACAAAACCTGCTGAAGTTCAAAAGCCAACTACCGTAAATTCAGTAAAGCCAAAAGCTCCCAGTACAAAGGCAACGACAACTTCCGTAAGTAAAACTGTTGCAAAGCCTTCCACAAAGGCAACAATATCTTCCGGTTCATCCAGGTCGAGGAGCAGTGTTATATCCACCTCATCCAGAACACAGAGAGGGTTTTAACAAAAAAGGGCATTCTTTCGAATGCCCTTTTTTCATATATAAGACTCAGAGAATTTATTCTTTCACAAATTTCTGAACTTTGACTCCATTATTGGTAGCAATACGAATCATATAAACGCCATTAGTAAGGCTTGAAACATTAATCTGATTAACATTTCCTTCTTTAATAATCAGTTGTCCTTGAATATTAAGAATTTCCACTGATTGAATTTGAGTACTTGACTGAATATTCAGCAAATTGTCAGCTGGATTAGGATAAATAGAAAGTTCATCCAAATTTTCTTCAATTGAAGAAGGATAATTTGCATTAATATAATAATTGAACTGTGAATCAAACTGACCATTGCTATAGACGATTTGATTTGAGTTATTATCAAACACTTTAATATAACCGGCACCATAGCCACTATTAATACCATCTCCGTATGCATCATATACTTCCAACTTATAGCACCCTGCTGTAGGAGGTTGAATAGCAAAATAGCGTAATGTAGTCCCACTAGCAGCTAAATTATTCCAAGGACCTCCGGAAAGCAATACACTTCCATCTTCTTTAAAAATCTTAAAAGTGGTTTCGCTTGCATATCTGTCAGTTGCTATCAACAAAGTCATATAACCACCTCCTTGAGCAACATCTTTAGACAATATAATATTTTTTGCATCAACCAGCGGATCAACTCCATTAACATTAATCATATCAACAGTCAAGTTTATATCAGTACCTGATGTCATTGTAAAATTGGGAAGAATAATTGTATCTAAATTGTCCGGAGCAATTGGTCTAGCACTCCAAATAAAAGAATTAGTATTAGTTCCATCTGAGTATTCAATTTCAACAGAATAAACTGTATCTTGAGTAATATTTCTAACTTTAGCATAGACGGCTGACTCATCACAGGAATAAGTTTCTATTTCTTTAACTTCAGACAATCTCGGAGTAGCATTCAGGTAAGTAATTTCTGACTCATTTCCGGTAATAATTTCCTGATGTCCTTCTGCAACAAAAACAACAACTTGGAGATCTTCAAGCACATATTCAATATTGTTTAGATTTGCAGGAATAGTATAGGTATAGGTATTAGTATAAAATGTGCCGGTAGTAGTAGTGTTGATAGTTTCGCCCCATTGACCTGTCAATAAATGACGCAACATGTGCATGTGTCTGTATTGTGTACCCACTTGTTGGGATGGATTATTACAAGATGAAGTATTTACAACTTGAGGTCCGATAATATTATTTTGAATGAGTGCCACATTTAATAAATTTGTAGAAGAATTACTATTTGCAGTATAATAAACTTCAACAACAACTGTTAACAATCGATTACTAAAATCAATAGTTGATTGAGCAGCTACATTGACACAAGAAGACTGAGCTAAAATTGTGTTCGTAGCTGATGTCCAAGAACTTGTACTTAAAGCAGTAGTATCTTGAGAAGAAAATTTATGTCTGTTAACCGTTGCCATCGGCCAGGAATTAGTTATTCCTGTCTGCGCCCGAATATTATCTCCATAAGGAGTAGTATAATTAGGTGTTCCGGTTGCATAATAACCTTGATGAATATTAATAGCCCAAAAACGGTCAGGATGAGCTGCTGTAATTTGATTTGCAACAATATGACCGCATGGACAATATTGGCAATCCTTACCGGTAAATTCTTCCAAAATCACATTTTTGTTAGAAGGAACGGTTGAAACGAAAGTCTGCCCTATAACCGAAAATCCGGCAAATAAAAGCAGCACAAAAACTGATAAGATTTTTTTCATAAGAAGGTTTTAATTTTGTAAATAATTGATTGTAAAATAATGTTTTAAATAATAAAAATAGTTTTTTTATAAAAAAACATCCGCAAAGATAAAAAAAAAACAACAATTGCAATATCATGGATAAAAAAAAGTTTTTATTCAGAAATAATAAATACTACAAACAATTTTTTCTTCAACATTTCACCGGAAACGGCTCAATGTTAAAGCATAAAGTGCCGAACCGGAAAGCAAAAAAAATCCCGCTTTTTATTAAGCGGGATTAATATCAAAAAAAGGTTTACTTACTTTTTAGGCACATTTGCAAGCACTTCTAAAAGATAGTCCCAGAATTTACCAACACTTTCAATATTAACTCTTTCATCCGGAGAGTGTGGATGGAGAATAGTTGGTCCAAAAGAAATCATATCCCAATCAGGGTAAGAAGCGCCGAAAAGGCCACATTCCAGACCGGCATGGATAGCCATAATTTTAGGTTCCTGACCATATTTTTTCTTATAAACCGAAAGGGCAGTTTTAAGGATTGGAGAATTCATATTGGGTTTCCAGCCCGGATAGGCACCTGAAAGAGTAACGGTAGCATTACCCAATTGACCGATTGCTTTCATTTTATCGCCCAAAGTATCTTTGGCAGAATCTACAGAACTTCTGAGTAAATTGGCAAGAAACATCTTGCCGTTTTCAACCATAAAAATAGCAAAGTTAGTAGAAGTTTCTACCAGATCTTTCATTTCATCGCTCATCCTCATCACTCCATGGGGCAAAGCATAAGCCATATTAATAATTCTCAAAGCATCGGCCTCTGCAATTACCTCCTTAGGAGTATCAACAAAAGCAATATCGATTGACAAAGAAGGTTCAGTTGCTGAGAATTCTTTTTTTAATGTTTCAGTAAAGTCTTTTACAAAAGATTCAAAATCAGCAACTTTATTAGCATTAACAGCAATAACACTTTCAGCTTCACGTGCAATAGCATTTCTCAAATTGCCACCACTAACCGAGGAAATCCGGATTCCAAACTTTTCATAAGCCTTTCCGAGAAAACGAGTAATCAACTTATTTGCGCTGGCACGACCAAGGACAATATCCATTCCGGAGTGACCTCCTTTAAGGCCGGAGATAAAAATCATAAATCCTTTCATAGCTGCAGGAGTAGGTTCAGTTTTACAATTCATTTCGAAAACCGCATCCATTCCACCGGCGCACCCCACATACAATTCGCCTTCTGTTTCAGAATCAAGATTTATCAATATTTTTCCTTTCAAAAAATCTTTTTTAAGGCCAAAAGCTCCTGTCATACCGGTTTCTTCATCAACTGTCACAAAAACCTCGATTGGTCCATGAGAAACATTATCAGACATCAGCAGGGCAAGTCCTGCAGAAACACCAATACCGTTATCAGCGCCAAGAGTTGTGCCATTTGCACGCAACCATCCGTCAGCCCCAATTATAGGTTCAATAGGATCTTTTGTAAAATCATGTTTTTTATCACTATTAGCCTGCGGCACCATATCGATATGCCCTTGCAAAATAACGGGAACACGGTTTTCCATTCCGGGGGTTGCAGCTTTGTAGAAGACAAGATTACCGGTTTCATCTTGTTTAAATTCGATTTTATTTTCATTTGCCCACTCTTTCAACCAGGACAAAATTTTGTCTTCATGTTTAGAAGGATGAGGAATAGCACAAATGTGAGCAAAAGAATCCCACAATTTCGGCGGATACAATTTTTTAAGTTCAGTGTTCATAATTATATTTTTAAGATGTTAATATTACTAAAAATCAATTGATAAGACCATCTTTTATCAAGATGGTACGATCTGACAATTGCGCCAATTCTTTATTATGGGTAACAATAATAAAAGTTTGATGAAATTGGTCACGAAGGTCAAAGAAAAGTTGGTGTAGTTTTTGAGCATTTTCAGAGTCAAGATTTCCGGAGGGCTCATCTGCAAGGATTAGGCTGGGGTTATTAATCAGGGCTCGTGCTACTGCAACCCGTTGTTGTTCTCCGCCGGAAAGTTGTGCGGGTTTATGGTTCATTCTCTCTTTTAATTTCAGATAATCAAGAATTTCCAAAGATTTATGTAAAGCCTCTTTGCGGTTCACTCCTGCAATAAGAGCGGGAAGAGCGACATTTTCTATGGCTGTAAATTCAGGGAGCAGATGATGGAACTGAAAAACAAAACCAATCTTTCTATTTCTAAATTCCGATAATTTAGTATCATTCAACGAAAAAAGTGAAGTTCCATCAATAATAACATCCCCTTTATCCGGTCTATCAAGAGAACCAATAATATGCAATAGTGTCGATTTACCGGCACCTGAAGCCCCGACAATTGTCACAATACTGGAGTTATCTATTTGAATATTAATATTTTTTAATACTTTAAGTTCTCCGTAGCTTTTTTCAATATTATTAATTTCAATCATTATTTATTTTTGTGG